>JBFWQN010000046.1:0-17142 GCA_050249405.1 Hyphomicrobiaceae bacterium
GGGAGCGAAGCCGCGCTACCTGCTCTCGAACATGGCGCGGACCTTGGCCATGTCGTAGGGGTGCTCGGTCAGGTGCTCCGAGTCCCATTCGCTGCGCTCGGCCTCGAAGAAGTCGCCGCCGTAGACGTGAATTGCGCCGGTCAGCTTCTGGATGGGGTTGGTGACCGAGTGCACGATGTCCTTGCCGAGGGGGTAGACATCGCCCCTGCATAAGGCCTTGGCGCCTGCGGCCTCGATGCGGCCCTCCGGATCGTCCTTGATGCGGCGCCAGAAGATGTTGTCCTCGCGGCCCGTGTAGATGCCGATGATGCCCCACATCTGGTGATTGTGCGGCATGACGGTCATGCCGGGCTTCCAGACCAGATTGATGATGGTGAGGTCCTTCGAACGGTAGATCGGATTGACGCCGCTTTCCTTCGGCTCGCCGACGGCTGCCAGGACAGCTCCAGGATCGGAGAAGGCTCGCTGCATGATCTCCAACGTGCTCCGGTGAGTTGGATCGGCGGCGACGGCCTTGCGGCAATCTTCCACGAAATGATCGAGGTTGAGCATGTTCTGCCTCTTTGCGAGCATGTGACGGAACAACTTGCGCCCTCGATGGTAGCCGCCGGGCGGTGCGCTCCGCAATGCAAGCGAGACGTCGCTTTTTCCAGGCCAAATGGCCAGGGTCGGGCCCGTGGTTGGATGTGCGTGCCGTACTGACTTGTCAGCGTAGGCACGGCGGGCGAACGTCCAAGCGGATCCCCGAACCGGAGCTTCGCCAATGTCTGCCCCTGCCCCTTCCACCGCTGAGCGAGATGCGCTGTTCAAGACGTTCGGGCGCGCGTGGTTCAAGCGCGACGTCGAGCTGCTCTATCAGGCCGTCTCGCCGGATTTCGTCTGGCTCTCCGTCGATGCCGACGGGTCGGTCCGCCGCATCACGGGCCGCGAGCCGGTAGGCGAGGCGCTCAAGGCGACGGGCGGCGGCAATCAGGAGCGCCGGTTCGCCGATGTCGTCTATCACCACGCGCCGGACGCGAGCTTCATGACGTTCCGGCTGATCGAGACCGACAAGTCGACGGGCGCAGTGCGGGAGGAGTGGGGCGTCGAGCGCTACACCTTCGCGGACGGCCGCATCGCGGTGAAGGATGTCTATCGGAAGCCTGCGAGCTGATAGAGCGCCGGCACCGATCGCGGCCGGGCAGAAGCTCTCGGTCCTGCTTTTGCCACCGTCCATCCCCATATGAAATGGTCGGGAGGTGGCCATGTTGTTGCGGACGGCGGCAGCGCTGATGCTGGCGCTCGCCATGCTGGCGGGTGCGCAAAGAGCCGTTGCATTCAGCCTTCCCGGCTTTGGCGCCAAGGCCGCCGCCGACGAGACGCTCGAAGAGCTGGCGCGTGCGCTTTCGATGCTGGCGCTGCCCGAAGGGCATGCGGCCATCGCTGCTGCAGCGACCGAGGTTGGCCACTGGCGGCTGGTCAACCGGTCGGGTGAGCTGTTCACAGCTGCCGGCACGACGGAGCTCGAACGGGGGATTTCGACACTGGCACCGGAAGTGTCCGGGCGGCCGGAGCGGCTTCGCATCTACCTCACGGCGGCATCGGTGTTCCGATACCGGGCCAGCGTGCACGAGCTTCCGGGCGTGGGTGCGCTGGTGTTGCGCATGGCTGGTCGAGACCTCGCAGTTTCCCGCTCCGGAATCGGTCGTGGACTCAAGGTCTACGTGCAGATGGCGCCTGGGCTTCGCGTCGAGGCATCCGACCGGGCGACCTTCGACGAGGTGGCGTCGCAATTGCGGCGCCCGGTGGATCGGGCGCTGGTGCGTACGCTGGCCCTCGAGCCGGGCGGGCGGACGGTCATCCCGCCCACCCCGACGATCGACGTGGCGGCCCGCCGCGCGAGCCCCGACGCTATCGATCCTGGGCATCTGCGCCCGGCGCTCAGGGGGCTCAAGCGCCAGACCGTGCTCGTCACCGGCCGTCTCGACCGGGATCGGCTGGTGTTCAAGCCCTCGACCGGCCCTGACGGAGCGTTGCCGTTAACCGAGGCGCTGAGAGGCGCCGCCGATGGCGATGTCGACCTGATCGTGCTTGCAACAACGTCGTCCCGCCAGCCCGGATCGCTGAACTGGCTATGGCAGCGCATGGCGCTCGCAAATGTCGAGAAGGCGTTGGGCGGGGCGACGCTCGGCGACTTCCTGCATGCTCTGGCCGGCGAGCCGAAAGAGTTGACGGTCAGCATGCTCGGGCGCACGGGCGACCGTATCGAGCTCGACCTTAAGGCAGAGAGGGAGGCCAGCCTTGCGCCTGTCGCGTCGATCACCGAGGCGATGGCAGGCACCTGGTCGGATCTCGTCTCCGAAACCGCGGGATCGCTCACGGTCGAGCACATGCGCGCGTCACTCGTCTCGTCGGCGCGGCAGAGGGAGCTCGATCGCAGGATCGTCGCCGCGATACCGTCGGCGCTGCAACTCGGGTATCTGGCACTGGTCGGGGCAGGACTGCTGGCTCTGCCGACGATCAGACGGTGGTGGCGCCGGCTCTGGCCGCAGGAAATGGCGGCCGACTATGCCGGCGTCGGAGGCTACGTGCTGGCAACGATGGTTCGCAATCTGTTGTTCTTCATTGTTTTTCTTCCGGTTGCGGCACTGCCCGGCCTTGCTGTTCACCTCTTTCAACGACGACGTCGGTGGGGTATTGGGCCGAGTGCGGAACCACCGACGGCTGTCTGATGCGTGTCAGGCTCAGGGCAGCCGGTCGATGCAAATTCACGGTCGGCATTGCAGAGCTGGGAACCAATGCCTCGCCACTTCCTTGCAATCGAACCGTCCTTGCCTACAACCAATGCGCCGCTGCTCGGAGTGACCCCTATGAGTGCCAGGCATCGTCCTGTCCGCAAAGCCGTGTTCCCAGTTGCTGGGCTCGGGACCCGCTTCCTTCCGGCCACCAAGGCCATGCCGAAGGAGATGCTCACGGTCGTTGATCGGCCCGTGATCCAGCACGTCGTCGACGAGGCGCGCGCGGCCGGCATCGAGCACCTCGTGTTCGTGACGGGGCGCAACAAGGGCATGATCGAGGATCACTTCGACAGCGCTTTCGAGCTGGAGATGACGCTCGAGAGGAGGAAGAAGGCGCCGGAGCTCGAGGCGCTGGCTCGCGACCTGCCTGCAGCGGGTCAGACCAGCTTCACCCGGCAGCAGGCGCCGCTCGGGCTCGGACATGCGGTCTGGTGCGCCCGCGACATCGTCGGTGACGAGCCATTCGCCCTGCTGCTGCCCGATATGCTGCATCATGGCGTGAAGCCTTGCCTCGCCGAGATGATCGAGGCCTATCGCGAGAATGGCGGCAATCACATTGCCGTTGCCCCGGTACCGGACGATCAAACCCACCAGTACGGCATCGTGGGTGTCGAGGATCGGCAAGCGAAGGTCTCGCGCATAACGGGCATGGTTGAGAAACCGCCCCGCGGCACAGCACCCTCGAACCTGCACATCACGGGTCGCTACATCCTTCAGCCGGAGATTTTCGAGCTGCTTGGTAAACAAGAGCGTGGCACGGGCGGTGAAATCCAGCTCACGGACTCGATGATCAAGCTATCTCAGCGAGGCGACCAGCCGTTCTTCGCGGTGCGCTTCGATGGAGACATCTACGATTGCGGCGCCAAGCAGGGCTTCCTGGCGGCCAACGTAGCCTATGGGCTGGCGCGCGCCGATATCGCACCGGGGCTGAGGTCCGAGATCGAGCGACTGCTGAGAGGCTGACTGCCAGGTCGGCGCACGTCGTGCCTGCGGTGATTGACTCCGCAGTCATTGGAGGGCCGCAAGGTCGGCGCTGTGCAGCATTGGGTGGGGCGTAGCATGGGTTCGCCACGAGGCATGGTAGCGGTGGCATGCCTGGTGCTCGCCGTCGCGATGCAGGGCCTCCTTTCGATCGCGGTCGCCGAGACAGCGGCAAATCACGTCGCGCGATGTCAGGGCAGCGATGTCCTTGCCGAGCTCGCCGCACGGGATCCTGCGGCCATGGCGCGGATCGACAAAGCCGCCGCCGAGATTGCCAACGGCGAGGCCAACCTCTGGCGCGTGTCCCGCCCGGGGATCGCTCCGAGCCATCTGTTCGGGACTATTCATCTCACTGACGAGCGCGTGACCACGCTTTCGCCGGCGGTGACGGCGGCGCTGGCCTCCGCTCGAAAGCTGGCGCTCGAGATCGCCGAGATCTCACCGGCCTCGTTTGCCGCCGCGATGAAAGACCTCGGCGACACGCTCGTCTTCGAAGGTGATCGCTCCTTGACTCGGGAGCTTCACGGCGACGAGCTTGGAACAGCAAGAGTTGCGCTCGAAGGTGCTGGATTCCCCGCACAGGCGCTCGACCGGCTGAGGCCGTGGCTCGTGACGATGCTCACGGCCGTGTCGAGTTGCGAGCGCGCCAGGATCAAGGCCGGACTGAAGCCGCTGGATTTCCGTCTCGCGTCCCTGGCTCGACAACGGGGGCTGCCTGTGATCGGGCTCGAGACCATCGCGAGCCAGATGCGTGCCCTGGCCAGCGTGCCCGACGGCGACCAACTCGCTGTCCTGCGGGTAAGCCTGAAGTCGCTTTCTCGCTCGGGCGATCTGATGGAGACGATGGTGCGGCGCTACGTGGCGCGCGAGACGGCAAAGGTGCTGCCGATGAACGAGGAGCTTGCGCGCGCGGCGGGGCTCGAGTCTCGAGCCTTCGCAAGCTTCCACACGGCGCTGCTCAGCGATCGCAATCCGCGGTTGCGAGACGCGGCTTTGCCGCTACTGGCCGAGGGCGGTGCGTTCGTCGCTGTCGGCGCCCTGCATCTGGTGGGGCGCGACGGGCTCGTGGCGCTCTTCCGCGAGGCTGGATACGAGGTCACCGCCGTGGAGTAGCCGCGAGCCGGGCACTGCGGTCAACATCCTTGTGATCGCGTGGCCATTGCCATAGCCCGCCTCGCTTGCGAAGCTGTGTGGACTGCGTTCAGAGGATACCTCGTCATGGCAGGCACGGCCCTCATCGTCGGCACGGGAAGCGGCATCAGCGCTTCCGTCACCCGTATCCTGGCAAGAGAGGGCTACCGGCTCGCGATCGCGTCGCGCCACCCCGACCGTCTCGGCGATTTGGCCCGTGAAACAGGCGCGCTAGCCCTGCCTGTCGATGCCGCCGTGCCACAATCCGTGAGCGACCTTTTCGCCGAGACCGACCGCGTGCTCGGGCCGCTCGACGTCGTGGTCTACAATGCCAGCTTCAGGACGCGCGGGCCGCTCTGCGACCTCGTGCCGGCCGATGTCCTCAAGACGCTGGAAGTCACGGCGTTCGGTGCGTTCCTGGTGGCGCAGCAGGCCGCGCGGCGCATGCTCGTCCAGGGGGCGGGCACGATGCTGTTCACGGGCGCCTCCGCGAGCATGAAGGGATATGCCCGGTCGGCGCCGTTCGCGATGGGCAAGTTCGCGCTGCGCGGTCTAGCGCAATCGATGGCGCGGGAGCTGCAACCCAAAGGCATCCATGTCGCCCATTTCAACATCGATGGCGGCGTGCGCAATGCCGAGCGCGGCCGGGCAGAGACAGACGGTGATATGCCGGATAGCCTTCTCGATCCGGATGCGATCGCGGAGACGTACCTGGCCGTCATTCGTCAACCGCGCTCCGCCTGGAGCACGGAAGTCGAGCTGAGGCCTTGGGTCGAGACATTCTGAGGGGACGAGATGCCAGAAGAGGCGAAGCTGCTGGGGCGCGGGTTCTATTGGCAGGATATGCGGGTCGGCGACCGCTACCGCACGTTCGGCCGCACGATCACCGAGCCGGACCTCGTCAATTTCATCGGCTGCACCGGCATGCTGGAGGTGCTGTTCACGAACGAGGTCTATCGGCAGACGGAGAGCGCCATCAAAGGCCGGCTGGTGCCGGGCGCGCTGGTCTTCTCGATGGCAGAGGGGCTGGTGATCGCCGCAACGATCCAAGGCACAGGCATGGCGTTCCTGGGCATGGACCTCGAGATCAAAGGTCCGACGCTTGCCGGCGATACGATCTCGGTCCTCATCGAGGTGACGGAGAGCCGGGCGGCGTCGAAGGGCAACCGCGGTCTCGTCCGGACCAGGAATACGGTCGTCAACCAGAAGGGCGAGACGATCATGATCTACTCGCCGTTACGCATGATGAAAGGCAGGCCTTGAGAACACGGCCAAGGGCCACCACCTTCAAAGGAGTGGATATTCGATCGGTCTGCTGAAAAATCGATGCTCGTGGTGATGTAGGCGGTTAAAAGGGCACAAATCGTGCAGCGGACGGCGGGCCTGAACCGGGATTGCCGGAGAGGGCTTAGCGTTCGGCGAGACGAGGTGAGTGTAATGGTCATGCGGCGGCGCCATCGGAATTTCAGGGCTTTTGCCAATGGCTTGCTGCTGGCCGGATTGCCGGTGGCAGCGTTCATCGGAGTCGACTGGCTGTTCGCACCGCCCGCTGGGACGCAGCCGTCCGGCGCGCCCGTCGCTGCAGAGAGTGTGGTCGAAGGGCTGGCGCGGGTAGCGCGAGGTGTGACCGCCACGCCACGCACGCCCGAAGCGGCGCGGACGACGGGGCAGATCGAGACGGTCTCGGTCGGTGGTATGAGCACCGCAGAATTCCCGAGGGCGTCCTCGGGGCGCGGCGAAGGTGCTGCCACGCTGGTTCTCGCCATTCAGACCGAATTGGCGCGCGTGGGCTGCTACGGCGGAGCAGCCGACGGAGCCTGGAGCGACCGGACTCGGTCCGCCATGCGCGCGTTCAATTCGAGCGTTCACGTGACGCTGCCGACCGAGAAACCGGACTATATTCTGCTCACGCTGCTGCAAGGACACAGCGCCAAAGCCTGCTCACGCACTTGCGATGGGGACGCCCGGTCTGGCGAGGCGTGCATCGACAAGTCGATCGAGGCGCGAGCCGTGGCGCCGGTGACGCTGCCGATGGCGGTGCCCAAGCGGGTGTTGGCCGATAGGGGTGGTCAGGTTTTGCCGACCTCGAGCGTTGCAGCTGTCGCACCGGCAACGCATGCGGCACCACGGCCACAAGTCGCGCCTCAGGCTATCTCGTCCGCTCCCGCACTGCCGCCGCCGACTGTCGCCGAGATTGCGCTACCACGGCAAACCGGCAATCCAGCAGAGCCATTTCCCGGGCGTATGACCGTTGGCGCTTTGCCAAGTGGTCAGGAGGCTTTGCCGCTCGCTGATCCGACGCCGACGGTGGCCGCACGGGCACCCGTGGACGTGGCGCCCCATCCAGCACGGCCCCAGCCCTCCAGTGCTTCCAGCACGTCGCGGCCCCGCAGCAATGGCGGCTCGGGCTCCGGGGGCAGCCGGTTCAGCCGTACATTCACCGAGCTGTCCCGAACCGCCCCCTGAGCCTGATCGAAAGCGCAACCCACGCGCCGAGATGCGTGGGCGAGGGATGGCACGCCTGTCTCGCGGCGAAACGACCGATCCAACCCCGGCGGCACCTCGTTTGCGCGCAACCATTGCGACGCGGGCATCGATCACAACGCGAGCGTGGCGCTGTGGGTGCTGCCCTCATGTACGGGGTCCACTTCCATCCCGCAAAAACGGAAGCATCAACGCCAGCGTGGCCTCCGGTGCCTCCTCGGGCAGGAAGTGGCCGGATTCGACCGGCTCGCCGACCACGTGAGGACACCACGCGCGCCAGCTCTCCAGCGGCTTGTTGACGAAGCCATGCTTGCGGGAGGCGCCCCAGAGGGAAAGCATCGGGCAGGTGATTTGGCGGCCGGCCTTGCGGTCGGCGGCGTCGATCTCGGGATCGCAGGAGGCGCCCGCGCGGTAGTCCTCGCAGCTGGCGTGGATGACCTCCGGCTTCGAGAAGCTCTCCCTGTAGTCGCGCAATGCCCGCGGATCGAAGGCGGACAGATCCTTTGCCGCCGTCCACTGGGCGAGCAGGTAGTCGAGGAAGAATACGGGATCGTGGCCGATCATGGTCTCGGGGAAAGGGGCGGGCCGGGCAAGGAACGGCCAGTGGAAACGCCCGATGGCATTCGACATGGTCATGTCCGTCCAGGCATCGAGCGTGGTCACGATGTCGAGGGTCACCAGCCGTTCAATACGGTCGGGATGATCGAGTGCCAGGCGGTAGCCGACGCGGCCCCCACGGTCGTGACTGGCCACCGCGAACCGGTGGTGTCCGAGTGCGGCCATGACCCGCACGAAATCGGCGGCCATGACCCGCTTCGAATAGGCCAGATGACCGTCGTTGGCGCTCGGTCCGATGCTGCGTCCATAGCCACGCAAGTCTGGAAGCACGACCGTGAAATGCCGGGCGAGGGCAGGTACGACCTTGTGCCAGCAAACGTGTGTCTGCGGATAGCCGTGCAGAAGCAGCAGAGGTGGACCCGTGCCACCCGAACGGGCGTAGATCGTCGCCTGACCGACATCGATCCGGTGCTCCGCGAAGCCAGGGAAAAGATCGTCTGTTGCGGTCATGGGCTTGCCTCCATCTCGGCAAAAAACGGCTTGGCCGCCTCGAGCAGCGCGGCCGGGTTCTCCTCGGGGACGTAGTGGCCGCTCACGACCTGCGTTCCGGCCAGGTTGCTGCACCACGGCCGCCAAAGGGCCAACGGGTCGGCCACATGCATCAGGCTGCCGGCTGTCGCCCAGACGAGCAACGTCGGACATGCGATGTGTCGGCTGTCGAGCAAATCGGCCTGATCGTCGATCAGATCGCAGCCGGCACCGGCGCGGTAGTCCTCGCAGGTGGCGTGGATGCGATCAGGGTCGGACAATGCGTTGCGGTAGGCGGCGAGGGCGCGCGGATCGATGCAATCGAGCGATCCGGCCAACGTGCCACGTTTGAAGCGGCCATCGACCCAGTCGGAGGGGCTGGCTCCGATCAGCGTCTCCGGAATCGGTGCCGGCTGAGCCAGGAATGCCCAGTGATAGATGCGCTTACGGGTCGTCTGCTGGTCCGGCTGCCACTGGTTCCACGTGGTCATCACATCGATGACGGCGAGGCGCGAGACGAGCTCCGGCCGGTCGATTGCGAGCCGGTAGGCGACCCGCGCGCCGCGATCGTGCCCCATGACGCCGAAGCGCCTGTGCCCGAGCAACAGCATGAGTCGCGCCATGTCGTCAGCCATCGCCCGCTTGGAGTAGGAGCGATGGCTCGGCGTCTCGCGCGGAAAGCCCGTCTGGCCGTAGCCTCGCAAGTCGGGCGCGACGACGGTGAACTGCTCGGCCAGCACCGGCGCCAGCCGATGCCAGGCGACGTGCGTCTGCGGGTAGCCGTGCAGAAGCAGGAGTGCCGGCCCTTTGCCGCCGATCCGCATGTGAATGACGACGCCACCCGGGCCGGTATCGATCCTCTCGGTCGCGAAGCCTGGGAACAGGTCGTCCTCCGTCATGACAGAGGCTTTCCGATCGCCCGCCAGCCGATATCGCGCCGGCAGAACCCTTCCGGCCAGTCGATGAGGTCGACCGCGCGATAGGAGAGGGCCTGCGCCTCGGCGATGGTGGGGGCTCTCGCCGTGACGGCGAGCACGCGGCCGCCGTCAGCGAAAACCTGGTCGCCGACAGCCCGCGTCCCCGCGTGGAAGATCTCGACGCCCGGCACCTCGGCGGCGCCGGACAGGCCGCGGATCACGCTACCGCGGGCGTAGCTCCCGGGATAGCCGCGCGCCGCCATCACAACGGTGAGGGCCGCATCGGCGTGCCAGCGGAGGTCGAAATTGGCAAGCACCCCGTCGGCCGTCGCGATCAGTGCGGCGAGCAGATCGCTCTTCAGCCTCACCATGAGCACCTGGGTCTCGGGATCGCCGAAGCGCACGTTGTACTCGATGAGCCGCGGGCTGCCGTCGTGCGATATCATCAAGCCGGCGTAGAGAACGCCCACGAACGGCGTGCCACGGGCCTTCATCCCGGCAATCGTCGGGCGGACGATCTCGGCCATTGCGCGCTCGACGACGGCAGGCGTCATCACGGGGGCCGGCGAGTAGGCACCCATGCCGCCTGTGTTCGGCCCGATGTCGCCGTCGCCGACCCGCTTGTGGTCCTGCGCCGTGGCGAGCGGCAGCGCGGTCGTGCCATCGGAAAGCGCGAAGAAGCTCGCCTCCTCCCCGTCGAGGAACTCCTCGATCACCACCTCGGCGCCGGCAGCGCCGAAGGCGCCGGCAAAGCAAGCCTGCACCGCGGCCTCGGCCTCGGCCGCCGTCGTCGCAATGACCACGCCCTTGCCGGCGGCCAAGCCATCGGCCTTGACGACGATGGGAAGGGACCGTCCGGCCAGGTACGAGAGAGCGCTCGCACGATCGGAGAAGCGGCCATAGGCGGCGGTCGGAATGCCGAGCTCGCGGCAAAGATCCTTGGTGAAGCCCTTGGAGCCTTCCAGGCGGGCCGCCGCCTTCGAAGGACCGAAATGCCTGATCCCCGCCTTCGCGAGATCGTCGGCCAGACCGGCGACGAGAGGGGCTTCCGGACCGATCACGACGAAGCCTACGTCGTGATCGCGACAGAATCGGATCACATCATCATGGCGGCCAACATCGAGCGCCACGCACTCGGCGAGCGCGGCGATGCCGGCATTGCCGGGCGCGCAGTAGAGCCTGGTCAGCAGCGGGCTCGCCGACAGGGCCCAGGCGAGGGCGTGCTCGCGGCCGCCGCCTCCAATGAGAAGCACGTTCATGAGCCACACCCTCCCCGCGAAACCTCTGTGCAGATGGCGCCGCACCCCCCGTGCCGCGACGCCGTTGGTGTATCATCGATAATAGATGCCACAACAAGGAATGGGGTCTTGGCCGAGCCCGCCCGCAACAGCCGAACCGGCGACAATATTGCCGAGCTGACCGTCTCGGAGCTGTCCGCGTCGATCAAGCGGACACTGGAGGACGGCTTCGGCTTCGTGCGCCTCCGTGGCGAGATCTCAGGCTATCGCGGTCCGCATGCATCGGGCCACTGCTATTTCGCGTTGAAGGACGACAAGGCGAAGATCGAGGCCGTGATCTGGCGGGGGAGCTTCGGCCGGCTGCGGTTCAAGCCGGAGGAGGGGCTCGAGGTCATCGCACAAGGCCGGGTCACCTCTTTCCCGGGCGCCTCGAAATATCAGATCGTGGTCGAGACGCTGGAGCCTGCAGGCGTCGGCGCGCTGATGGCGCTGCTCGAGGAGCGAAAGCGCAAGCTCGGCAGCGAGGGCCTGTTCGACGAGTCGCGGAGACGGCCGTTGCCGTTCCTGCCGCAGGTGGTGGGTATCGTCACGTCGCCGACGGGGGCCGTCATCCGGGACATGCTCGCGGGCTTCACGGAGCGTTTCCCGACGCGGGTCCTGCTGTGGCCGGTCCGGGTGCAGGGCGAGACGTGCGCCGCCGAGGTGGCCGCGGCCATTCGCGGCTTCAACGCGCTGCCGGCCGATGGGCCGGTGCCGCGGCCGGACGTGCTGATCGTGGCGCGCGGCGGGGGCAGTCTCGAGGATCTGTGGGGCTTCAACGAGGAGGTGGTGGTGCGTGCGGCCGCCGGGAGCACCATCCCGCTCATCTCGGCCGTGGGACACGAGACCGACTGGACCCTGATCGATCTGGCCGCCGATGCCCGTGCGCCGACGCCCACCAAGGCCGCCGAATGGGCTGTCCCCAAGCATTCCGAGCTGGTCGAGCGGATGGGCGAGCTCGGCCTTCGGCTCGGTCAATGCGTCCGCCGGCGGCTCGAGGAGATGCGGGCGCACTGGCGGGCGGCGGCGCGCGGATTGCCGCGGCCGGAGGAGCTGGTGGCCATGCCTCGGCAGCGGTTCGACGCGTCCGAGAAGCGACTGTCGCAAGCGCTGATGATCAATACGCAAGCGCATGCCAAACGGCTTGCGAGGGTCTCGCCCAGGCTGCAGCCCCGCCTCCTCGCGGTTCGGCTCGAGCGCGAGCAGAGCCGGCTCGAACGGTGCGGGGCGCGTGCCGTGGAGGGACTGGCGCGCATCGCCGGACAGCGTCGGCTGCGGCTTGCGCGAGTTGCCGGGCGGCTGTCGCCAGTCAGCGTCGCCGAGCGGCTTTCGCGGGCTTGCGAGCGCCTTGAGGGGCACGAGCGACGCTTGATAGGCGCATTCTCGGCCCTCGTCGCACGCCGGCGGCAGCGTCTCGAGGCACAGGGGCAGCTGCTGGCGACGCTCAGCTATCACAGTGTGCTCGGCCGCGGTTTCGCCCTGGTCAGAGATGCCGATGGCCGGGCCGTGCGCTCGGTCGGAGGCCTGCCTGCCGGGTCTCGCATCGACATCGAGGTGGCGGACGGTCATCGCGGCGCCGTCGTCGCGGGTGATGGACAGGGCGCCGGGGACGACGGGCGCGAAGCAGGGTCGGCGGAGGGCAGAACGGAGCGGTTGCCCGCATCGGCGCTACGCCAGCCGGCAGACGTGCGGGTGCGGCCGACTGCGCGCGGTCGCGGTGGCACGGGGCGGGACTCCGGCGGTCAAGGCTCGCTCTTCTGACGCGCGGCGCCGGAGCATACCTCGACCTTGCCTCTCACATTTCGGTGCCAGCGGCTGGCAAGCGGGAGCTGATGCATGTATTGTGACGGGGTTTGCCGCAAGCGGCGGCGCTGACGGCAAGCATCAGGTCAGGTTGGTCGATGAATCGGTTCGAACGTCTGTTCGGCCTCAAGGGTGAGGCCCGAATAGCTTATCTCAACGGCGAATTCCGCGTGGAGCAGCCGGGGGATTTCGTGTTGTGCGCGGTGACGGGTAAGCCGATTGCCGTGGCCGACCTTCGCTATTGGAGCGTCGAGCTGCAAGAGGCCTATTCCTCTGCGGACGCTTCGCTGCAGCGCTACCTGCAGCTCAAGAAGCGCAGCCACGGGGCGTCACGTCCGGACCGCGGCGCGGGCGGCAAGTAGTCCCTCGATCAGATGCTCCAGCTGGACCAGGTCGGATGGCGCGAGCCCGGTGCGTACCGGCAGCACGCGGGAGACGGCTCTGAGTGTCGTCATATCGGCGTCATTGCCGCCGAGCCGGACCAAATC
Source organism: Hyphomicrobiaceae bacterium (assembly GCA_050249405.1). Taxonomy (GTDB): domain Bacteria; phylum Pseudomonadota; class Alphaproteobacteria; order Rhizobiales; family Hyphomicrobiaceae. The sequence continues at coordinate 12,945 of JBFWQN010000046.1, forward strand.
CTTGGCTGTCGTGCACAGCACCGCTCCCTTGTCTCGGGCCATGGCCAAGAGCGCCCGGGCCTCGCCAGGGGTAAATGCGTGATGGTCCGGGAAGGCCTGTCGGGCGACGAGCGTTGCTCCGAGGTGCTCGAGCAGGTCGAAAAAGCGCTCGGGCGCGCCGATCCCCGAGTACGCAAGAATGGGCTTTTCGCGCAACCACGACGTGTCACCGACTGGGCTTGTGGTGGCCGCGAGCACGAGTCCCCGGTCGCCCAGTGGCGCCAAGTGGCGGAGCGCTGGCATCGGGGCAGCATCGCCCGAGCCGGCGCCAAGCGGCGTATTCACGATTACGGCGTCGACGAGACCCAGCTGAAAAGCCAGTGGGGCTCTCAATGGCCCTGCCGGCATGACCAAGCCATTGCCCACGCCCCTACGGCCATCGACCACGGCAATCACGATGTCCTTCGCGAGGCTGCCATTCTGCAACCCGTCGTCCATGACGACGACCGCGCTCGGGCCCATCCTTTCCGAAATGGCGCGGGCGCCAGCGGCACGGTCCGCGCAAATCACGACCGGCGCCGACCTCGCCAGCAACAGCGGCTCGTCTCCCACGTCGCGGGCGAGATCGCGATCCGGCTCGACCCAGTGCGGGCCGCGCAGGCGGCCGCCGTAGCCACGGGACAGAAATACCGGCGCCTTGCCCAGCCGTCGCAGAATGTCGGCGACGAGGAGTGCCATCGGAGTCTTGCCTGTGCCTCCGGCCGTCAGATTGCCGATGCACACGACGGGGAGAGCGGCCTGGAATGCGGCGCCGGTGCGAAATCGGTGAACGGAGACGGCGCCCCACACCACAGATATCGGGCTCAGCAGCCGTGCCACGGGCGTCGGCCTGTCGCGATACCACCAGGCTGGCTCTGCAAACGGCACTAGCGAGACAACTCCGGCGGCTGTTCCGTCAATTGGGGCACTTCAAACCCGGCCGATCCCTGACGATACGGCAGACGACTCCGGCAAATAGGGCATGAGCGTCGCCACGGTGCGGTCGAGCGCGCCGGACAGGGCTTCAAGCGCTGTCGACGCACGGTTGCGCATGCGGGCCGTGGCGGCTGGGTCGGCGATCAAAGCCTGAAGTGCCGCAGGCAGCTCTGCGGCGGATGCAACACGCACGGCGCCGCCTGCGCCGAGCAGCGCGGCGTACGCGTCGGAGAAATTGTGGATGCTCGGCCCGGTCACGACCACGGCGCCGTGGCGCACGGCCTCGATGGGGTTCTGGCCACCGTGCGGGATGAGGGATCCGCCGACGAAGGCCACGGGGGCGGTTGCGTAGAGCGTGCCGAGCTCTCCGATGGTATCGGCGACGTAGATGTCGGTCTCGGCGTCGGGGAGCTCGCCTCGCGAGCGGCAGCGGGCACGCAGGCCTGCCGCCTCGATCATGGCGACGATTGCCGGCCCCCGATCAGGATGGCGGGGGGCGACGATGCTGACGAGGCCGGCAACGCCAGACGCCAGCGTCTTGTGCGCATCGGCGATGGCCAGCTCCTCGGTGTCATGCGTGCTCGCGGCCACCAGCCGCGGGCGATTGCCGAGTGCCGCGCCGAGCTCGTTGAACGCCTGGGCATCGACAGGCGGGGGCGGCGCATCGATCTTGAGATTGCCCGCGGCGATGGCACGGAAGGCGCCGATCTGCTCGAAACGCCTAGCCAGCGCCTCGTTCTGTGCCAGGACGACGGCGAAGCGTGCGAACAATGCCGTCGAGATGCCTGGGCGCCGCTGCCAGCGCTCGAACGAGCGATCGGACATCCTGGCGTTGACCAGAGCGAGCGGAATGTCGCGCCGCGATGCCTCGAGCACGAGATTCGGCCAGACCTCCTGCTCGGTAAAAATGCCGAGGCCCGGGCGCCAATGCTCCAGGAAACGGCCGACGAACGATGGCTCGTCCAGGGGCACGTACTGGTGCAGCGCGCCGGCCGGCAGACGCGCGGCTGCGAACTGCGCCGATGTGACGGTGCCAGTCGTGAGGAGAATGGTCAGGCCTGGCCGGCGGGCAGACAGCCGCTCGACGAGGGGCAGGATGGCGCTGGTCTCGCCGACGCTGGCCGCGTGAATCCAGGCCAGCGGACCTTCCGGCCGCTGGAGCGACGCCTGACCAAGGCGCTCGCCGCGCCGCAGCGGGTCCTCTTTGCCCTTGCGCTCGCGGAACTTCAGAATCAGAGGCGCCATGGGGCGCGCCAGCTGCGTCAGCAGCCGGTAGGCTCTTATCTCCAATCGTTCGGCGGGCGGGCGCACCGTTATCGGCAGCGGCCCGGCTTGACCGGTATCGAATGTCGGGCCGGACATGGACCAATCTTCGGCTGCTGGATCGATGCGAATCGGCAACGCTGCCGATAGTTGCTTCTATAGGCAACGACAACCTATTGCCAAGCTGTTACGGCCGGATGTCGGTGTGTTTCAGCGATTCCGAGCGCACGTGCGACGTGCGCCGCGCAGCGAGAACAACGGATTTCCAGTGCGGCGTCGCTACTTGGCGACACTTGCATTTTTTTCGGTAGAACCTTCATTGTTCCGCGGCGGTGGCATACCGAAAGCTCACGAGGGGCATGGGCAAGATTGCGAAGCATCAGCGCAGAGCCGTGCGAAAGCTGGTGCGCGGCTGGCGGCAAGGCTTGGCGGAGCGGTCGCCCGAATGGGCGCGGGAGTCGCTCGGGCCGGCCGTCAACTGGGCCGACATGCTTCTGGTCGATCATGGCATTTTCCGGCTCGCCTACCTGAACCTGCATCCGCTCGGGCGGAAGGCCTGGCGCTCGGCTCAGCCGGCCCCGCATCAGATCGCGCGTATCGCGCGTCTCGGCATCAAGACCATCATCAATCTGCGTGGGCCGAGATGGTGCGGCAGCTATTGGCTGGAGCAGCAGGCCTGCCGCCGTCACGGTCTCAGGCTCGTGGACTATCAGGTCCGCTCCCGTGCGGCACCGACCAGGGCGGAGGTGCTGGGCGCGCGCGACCTGCTCCGGGAAGTCGAGGGGCCTATTCTACTTCACTGCAAGTCGGGCGCAGATCGAGCTGGCCTGATGAGCACGCTCTACCTGATCGCGGCCGAAGGGGTTCCGGTGGACGAGGCGCGTCGACAACTGTCGGCGAGATTCGGGCACATCCAGCAATCCGATACCGGCATCCTCGACTATTTCTTCGAGCGCTATCTCGCGTTCAATCAAAAGCAGCCGATGCCGTTCTTCGACTGGGTGGAGCATGTCTACGACCCAGAAGAAGTGAAGCGCACGTTCGAGGCTCGGGGATGGGCCAACGTGATCGTCAACAAGGTGCTGCGGCGGGAGTAGCGGCGACCACCCATGGCTGCGCGCGCGGGCTCATGGGCTGCCCTCGCGCAATGCGCCAAAGGGATTGCCGCGGGCCGTCGTCTTGGACGCTGCCGACGATTGCGGGGGGCGCGATGGTGCCGGGCGATCGCCTGCGGGTTGGCTCGATGCGGAGGGCAGGGCCGATGATGGGACGGCCGGCAATGCCGCCCGGTCGTCTATGGTCGCCGTGGCAGCGGTCGCCTCGGGGGTGATGCCCGGACCAGGTGCTTGCGCGGCCGATCCGGTATCGACGCCGGTCGACGGGGACATGGAACCAGGGAGCGCGCCAGACGGTCCGGGGATCGCCGGTGCTGGCCGGGCAGCGGCGGGGGGCGTGGCAGGCGCCGCCGCCCCCGGTGTCGACGATGGAGCCCCGATGCCCTGCTGCAGCCGCTCGAGACGTAGCCTTTCCGCGAGGCGCTGCTCAGCCTCCAGCCGCTCAGCCTCGAGACGGGCTGCCTCCTGGCGGGCACGCTCCTCGTCGAGCCGGCGCAATCGCTCGAGCTCGGCCACCTCGCGCTCGACCTTGCGCACGGCGATCTCGCGCTCGAGCGCCTCGATGTCGAGGCGTCTTTCGAGGCTCGGCAGGGACGCCAGGGGGCCCTGATAGCCGATGCCGATGCCCGGCAGCTCTGCCTTCGGCGGCAATCCCGGCGATGGCGGCGTGTTGCGCGGCTCGATGCGCCATTCGGCATCGAGCAGCAGCTGGTCCAGGTCGACGGCGGCGCGTCCCGTCAGCCTGCCCAAGGGCGCCGATACGACGTGAGGGGCCGCGCGCAGCGCACCATCCGCCACGGTGAGGGCGACTTTTTGCGAGCCGAGGCTCACGCCCGCAGCCTGCAGCGCCAACTCGAGCTGAGTCC
>JBFWQN010000047.1:0-16962 GCA_050249405.1 Hyphomicrobiaceae bacterium
CCTCGGCGCACCGAAGAAGTCTCGGCTCGTCTGCCAGGAGCCTCTGCCAGAGTTGCTGAGCCTGTCGAGGCAAGCGGAGGCGCGACGCCCCGAATCTCGGCCAGTACACGCTGCCACAGGCCTACATCCGCCGACTCGTCGATCAGTATGTCGCCAGCCATCAACTTCACGACAAGATCAGGCTTCTTTTCCATCCAAAAGACCCACGTAAGAGGCCACAAGCGCCAATGATTGGCCTATTCCCTCTTTCGTTAACCATAGAGAACATTAGAAAGCAAGGGCAAACTGCAGGACCCGTCTAATTTCTAATTCTTGCTCCTTTGCTTCATCTTTTCCCGGTGGCATAGATTGTCATTTAACTGAATAACCGTAGACATCAAGACTGCTATTGAGCCTGACTGGATTTGCCCGCGCCGGTCTTGCCTCTTACGTTCCGAGACGGCCGCTTTCTCGGCAGGTCACGGGTCCGTGAGCCACTCATTGATGCACGCGCTCAGGGCCGCTCAGGGCCACCCACACGCATTAGAGCCTTTACCTTAGCGGCAAGACCCGCCCCACCTGCGGACATCATCGACGGCCACCTCCACCACCTCCCCCCACGCGCGCGCCTTCCCCGTCCCATCCTTGACCCCGCACGGCCCCGCACCTACCGTCCGCGCAACATCCTGACCCGCGAAGGAGTGCCGACCGTGGCGCGCGAATATCTGAAGAAGTCAGCCGTTGCCGTGAAGAAGCGCCGCGCCGAGGTCGAGGACACCGTGCGCCGCATGCTCACCGACATCGCCGAGAATGGCGACGATGCCATCCGCCGCTACGCCCGCGACCTCGACAAGTGGGAGGGCGATTTCCGCGTCCCGGCCGCCGAGATCGAGGCCAAGTCGAGGTCGCTCTCCAAGGTGTTCAAGGAGGACTTCGAGGTCTGCCATAGGAACGTCGCCGAGTTCGCCAAGCGCCAGAAGGAGAGCATCCAGGCCTTCGAGGTGGAGCTCTATCCCGGCGCCGTGCTCGGCCAGCGGCTGATCCCCATCGAGACCGTCGGCTGCTACATTCCGGGCGGCAAGTATCCGCTGATCTCGGCCGCCATCATGAGCGTCGGCACGGCGAAGGTGGCGGGCGTCGGCCACATCACCGGCTGCGCCCCGCCGCGCGGCGCCGACGGCATCTACCCGCAGACGCTCTATGCGCTGCACAAGTCGGGCGCCGACGAGATCTACTGCCTCGGCGGCGCGCAGGCGCTGGCGGCGATGGCCATGGGCCTCGTCGGCATGCGGAAGGCCGACCTCATCACCGGGCCGGGCAACCCCTACGTCGCCGAGGCGAAGCGCCAGCTCTTCGGCATCGCCGGCATCGACCTGCTCGCCGGCCCGACCGAGATCCTGGTCATCGCCGACGATACGGCCGACCCGTCCATCGTCGCGACCGACCTCCTCGGCCAGGCCGAGCACGGGCCCGACAGCCCGGCGTGGCTCGTCACCACGTCGCGCAAGCTCGGCGAGGCCGTCATCCGCGAGGTGGAGCGCCAGCTTCCCGACCTGCCGACGCGCGAGAACGCGGGCAAGGCGTGGGCCGATCTCGGCGAGGTGATCGTGGTCGACAGCGACGACGAGGCCATCGCCGTCTCCGACGAGTATGCGCCCGAGCACCTCGAGATCCAGACCGGCCGCGACGACTACTATCTGGAGCGGCTTAAGAGCTACGGCTCACTGTTCATCGGCGAGCCCTCGACGGTCGCCTACGGCGACAAGGGCGTCGGCACCAACCACACGCTGCCGACAGGCCGCTCGGCCCGCTACACCGGCGGCCTCTCGGTGCACAAGTTCACGAAGATCGTCACCTACGAGCGCCTGACGCGGCGCGCCTCGCGCGACATCGCGCCGGTGATCTCGCGGGTGTGCCGCGAGGAAGGCATGATCGGCCACGCCATCACCGGCGAGGTCCGCGCCAAGCGCTACGAGGGGGCCAACTGAGGGGAGCAGGACATCTCGGCGCGCTAGGCTGCCACGCGCAGCCGTGCCCTGTTCCCCTGTCCAGTGCCTGGATGCTCGGAGTGATCGCCGATCAGGTCGAGGTATCCCGCCGGCACGTTGGCGACACGCTCGGGTGGGGGCGTAGCCTTCCGGCGCGGCGGAATGAGCTGCAGTTTTCTCGACCTTGCCGGCTTGCCCAGAAGCTGCCCTCGAATCTCGCGGCCGATGACCTCGGCGACCAGCGAGGGCACGGCATTGCCGAGCATACGCTGGATGTCGCCACGCCCGCAGTCGAATTGCAGGCCATCGGGAAACGTCTGCAGGCGGCAAAGCTCCTCGGCCGAAAGACGCCGGCTCGTCCAATGGAATGGCCCAGTCGCGGGCCCGGGTTGCGCCTGGATCGTCCAGGACGGGCGGTCCTTGGCGAGCTTCAGCAGAAAATTCCAGAATCTAGTGCGCCAGCCGAACAACGGCATGCCGCCGCCACGGGGCGTGTGCCATAGGTAGTTCTCGCCCTCGGGAATGCTGACCAGCAGGTCGGCCCACTTGCCGGTCATCCGCAGTGCGGGGTCATTCAACCGCTCGGGCAGGTCTCCAAGCGCGTCCCAGGTCGTGCGGTACGGCTCGAGATCGACGCCGGCAAGCAAATCGTCTCCGACACCGTGCGTCACCTGCGGGAACCGAAACGTCTTGCCGTCGCGGCTCGCCACGATGAACACACGCTCGCGGTGCTGCGGCACGCCATAGCTGGCGGCATCCACCACCTGCCACACGGGCTGATAGTTGGCGCCGGTCTCACGGTTGATCTGCTCGATGCCGTCGAGGATGCGGTCGAGCCCCTCGCTCTTGCCCTTGTAGGCGAGCCCGTAGACGTTCTCGATCAGGAACGTCTTGGGCTGGGTGTCTCGCAGCACGCGCAAGTAGGCCGTCAGCGTGTCGGCCCGTGGATCGTCAAGGCGCAGCGCATCGCCGCGCGCCCAATAGCCGGATTTGGAGAAGGGTTGGCACGGCGGGCCGCCGATGAGGATGTCGGCCTGGCCCTTTTTGAGCTTGGCGGTCCGTAACAGCTCCTTGGACGTGATCTCGTGTATGTCGCGCTCGATCACCGGCCACGGGCGGTTGAGCCGCAGCGTGCGGCAGCTTACGGCATCCATCTCGACAGCCACAGCCGTCTCGAACCCGGCCGCCTCGAAGCCGTAGTCCAAGCCGCCCACACCCGTGAAAAGGCTGATTGCCTTGAGCATTTCCCGCCTCAGTCACCCGCCTCGCGCACCAAGAACATAAATGGAACAATGGAGGCATCGGGTCAATCCCCATGGGACCGCCATGCACCCTTGTGCTCGAATGGCGCGAATCGGTGCACCTTCGACAAAGCGTAGCGGGATTGGTTGAGATCGGCGACGAGCTCAGCATGATCGTCCACCATATAAGAGGACCTACCATGGCACGGGAGCCACCTCAACCGGATCTCGGCGACGTGTCGATTGGAGAGGGCCGAGCCTTCTCCTGGAAGGTCTATGGCGTCAGCGCGCCAGAAAAAGAGCCACTGCTCCGCTTCATCCGAGAGGCCCTTGAGGCACGTGGCTGCAAGTTTGAGCAGGTCAGCCCTGGCAACCGCGCTCCATTTCACGTTGTGGCCGAGCTACCCGGAGGCGAGCGGCTGGGCGTGCTGGTCTACGCCTTTCTCGCCAACGCGAAGTCGACTAGAAACCGGCCTGCCGACGAGCATCGCTTCCAGATCAAGTACGGAGGCGACCTTTCCGGCGTGCTCGATGTTGCAGTCGACCCGCTGGGCATCACCACGACCATATTCATTGGAATTGACGTTGATCGCCAGTTTTTCGTTGCCGTTGATCCTCTCATGAATAATCCGTCACCGATGTCGCGATCGGTTGAGTTCAAGGCGGATCACGCCACCCAGATTTTGGACACCGGCTGGGTGGCATGGGAGCGCGAGCGGCGCGAGGCCAAGACAATAACGCGGCGGGCTTTTGAGCTACTGCCCGACATCCGCACTGAGGTCCTGATTGGCGGCAAGAAGGAGCGGCTGCTCGACCTCATTCTCATGGAGCGCGTGGCACGGGGGCTCGATCCTGGCGAGCGCCACCTGATTGCCGAAAAATTCCGAAAGCTGCCAGGCAAGTCGGCCGGAACGCTGGTTGCGCACAAGCTGCTGGACGAGCTTGGCATCACGCAAGAGTCGCTTCTCGATCTTATCTCCTCGGCGAGCCGCTTGAAGATGGCCGTGCGGGGCTGGGTGGCCGAGACGCATCTAGAGCGTGCTCTCATCGAAACCCCCGGCGTCAGCGAATGCGTCCGGCTGCAAGGCGACGGCAAGCCAGATATCAGCTTACGTTGGAAGGGAGGCCGACCCTTTCTCGTCGAGTGTAAGAACGTTCTGCGCACGACCTACGCCGACGGAATTCCCAAGCTCGATTTCCAGCGGACGCGAGCGTCGAAATCGAACCCGTGCTCGCGCTACTACATGCCGAGCGACTTCGATGTCCTCGCGGCCTGCCTTCACCCCGTGACCGAGCGGTGGGAGTTTCGATTTGCGCTGACCGGAGACCTGTTTGCATCACAGCCGAAGAACGGCTGTGAAGGTCGAATTGACAATAACATTCGCGTCACCGATGACCGATTTGATGCCAACGTGGCCCGGATTCTTGATCGACTTTGAATCGTCGCTCAGGCCGACGACAAGAAGTGCCTGAGCGCCTCCCTGATCTCAACGGAATGTTTCACTTTGCATTCCCAGACAATAAACACCTGCCATCCCATGTCGCGCAAAACGGAGATGCTCTTGGCATCCCTCTCCCGGTTTCGCTCGAGCTTCGGGCCCCAGTACTCCGGCTTTGAGCGCGGCAGCTTGCGTCCGTCGGGGCAGTCGTGGCGGTGCCAGAAGCAGCCGTGCACCTGGATCACCTTGCGATGGCGCGGCAGGACGATGTCGGGACAGCCCGGAAGCCGCTTGTCGTGCAAGCGATAGCGGTAGCCCATGGCGTGCAACAACCTGCGCACGATCATCTCGGGCTTGGTATCCGTCTTGCGGATACGCCGCATGCGCTCGGTAAGGCCGAGCTTGCTCTCCTGCATACCCGCACCCGTTACGACACGTCCCCTCCGTCGGCCCGCGGAAGCACCAGCGGGGGGACGGCGGGGACGGCGACCCGCGGCGACCTCGAGGGGTCCTCGCGGAACTTGTTGGTGATGGGATAGCGGCGGTCGCGCCCGAAGCTGCGCGCCGAGATCTTGACGCCGGGCGCCGCCTGCCGGCGCTTGTACTCGGCCAGGTAGAGCAGCCGCTCGATGCGCTTCACCGTCTCGACCGCATGGCCGCGTGCCACGATCGACGCGAGCGGCATCTCGTTCTCGACGAGGCAGGCCAGGATGTCGTCGAGCACCTCGTAGGGCGGCAGCGAGTCCTGGTCCTTCTGGTTCTCGCGCAATTCCGCCGACGGCGCCTTGGTGATGATCCGCTCCGGAATGACGACTCCGGCCGGCCCCTTGCCGCCCTTCGGCACGTGCGCGTTGCGCCAGCGGCAGAGCCGGTAGACCTCCATCTTGTAGAGGTCCTTCACCGGATTGAAGCCGCCGTTCATGTCGCCGTAGATGGTCGCGTAGCCGACGCTCATCTCGCTCTTGTTGCCGGTGGTGACCAGCATCGAGCCGAGCTTGTTGGAGATGGCCATCAGCGTCGTGCCGCGAACCCGGCTCTGCACGTTCTCCTCGGTGAGATCGGGGGCGCGGCCGGCGAACATCGGCGCCAGCATGCCGTAGATCCCTTCGACCGCCGACGCGATGGGCACCGTATCGTAGCGGATGCCGAGCGCCTGGGCGCAGGCAGCCGCATCCGACAGGCTCTCACCCGACATGTAGCGGTAGGGCAGCATCACGGCGTGCACCCGCCCGGGGCCGAGCGCGTCCACCGACATGGCCGCGACGAGCGCCGAGTCGACGCCGCCCGAAAGCCCGAGCACGACGCCCGGAAAGCCGTTCTTGTCCACGTAGTCGCGAAGGCACAGCACCGCCGCTTGATAGGCCGCCGCGTCGCCCTCCTCGACCAGCGCCTTCACGCCGTCCCTGCAGCGCCAGCCATCCGCCTCCTTCGTCCACTCGGTGACGACGATCGCTTCCTCCCAGGCCGGCATCTGCACGGCGAGGCTCGCATCGCCGTTCAAGACGAACGAGGCGCCGTCGAACACGAGCTCGTCCTGCCCGCCCACCTGATTGACATAGGCGAGCGGCAGCCCCGTCTCCGTGACGCGCGCCACCGCCACGTTGAGGCGTACGTCCACCTTGCGCCAGTCGAACGGCGAGCCATTGGGCACGAGCAGCAGGTCGGCGCCGCACTCGGCGAGGCACTCGACCACCTCCTCCTGCCAGATATCCTCGCAGATGGGCACGCCGAGGCGCACGCCGCGATAGCTGATCGGCCCCGGCAACGGGCCTGCGTCGAACACGCGCTTCTCGTCGAACGGACCGTAGTTGGGGAGATCCACCTTGTAGCGGACGGCCGCGATCCGGCCCTCGTCAATCAGGGCGACCGCATTGTAGACCTTGCCGCCGTCCGGCCAGACCGTGCCAACCAGCACCGCGGGCCCCGAGCCGAGGCGCATCGCCAGTGCCTCGACCGTCTCGCGGCAGGCCGCCGCGAACGCGGGTTTCCTGACGAGGTCCTCCGGCGGATAGCCGCAGATGAAGAGCTCCGGAAAGAGCACGAGGTCGGCCCCCTTCGCCGCCGCCTCCGTACGCGCCGCCACCAGCCGGTCGGCATTGCCGGCAAGGTCCCCGACCACCGGATCGAGCTGTGCGAGTGCAATTCTGAGAGACGTGACAGGTGCGGTCATGGAGCCCGGGCCGTGGCGATGAGGTTTCGGTCGCCAGTCTTACCGGGGTGCAGGGCCTACGGCAAAGACGACACGGATTTCTCGCCCCTCCGGACCACCCGCTTTTTCTGCAAGAGGATCGGCGGCGCGTTGACTCGGACCCGATTGCCAACGAGCATCGCCGCTCGTTTCCGCAGCTCGGACGACCGCTCATGAGCGCCCAGTGGCAGCAGATCATTCCCGCGTTGCACGGCTCCGGCCGCAAGGCGGCGCTCGCCATCACGGGCGGCGGCAGCGGCGCCATCGGCGAGCTGCTCCGTGTGCCCGGCGGATCGCGGCTGCTGGTCGAGGCGCAGGTGCCCTACGACGAGCAGGCGCTCGCCACCTACCTCGGATTTGCCCCGGCGCAGGCCTGCAGCGCCGACACGGCGATCGCGATGGCGCGCAACGCGCGGGAGCGGGCGCGCCGGCTCGTCGACCATGACGCCGAGCTTGTGGGCCTGGGTGCCACGGCGGCCCTCGTCAGCGACCGGCCCCGCAAGGGCGAGCATCGGCTCCACGTCGCCTTCGCCAATGCGGGCGGGACAGCCCACGCCACGGCCGTGCTCGCCAAGGGCCGGCGCGACCGGGGTGGCGAGGAGGACGTGGTCGCCCGTGCCATCGTGCTCTGGCTCGCGCGCGGATGCGGGATCGAGGCGCCGTCGCCGCAGAGCCTTCTCGATCCGGACGAGCACTTCGCGGAGGCGGCGGTCTCGCCCGGCGATACCATCGGGCACCTGCTCGCAGGCGGCGTCTCGAGGGTGACGGCCCAGCCGGACGGCCAGCTGACGCTGTCGGCGCCACCGCCGCCGGTGCTGCTGCCGGGCTCGTTCAACCCCGTGCACGACGGACACGTCCTGATGGCACGCATCGCCGAGGAGATCCGCCAGCAACCGCTCGCGTTCGAGATCTCGGTGACCAACGTCGACAAGCCGCCGCTGGCCGAGACCGCGATCCGGCACAGGCTGCGCCAGTTCGCATGGAAGGTGCCGGTCGAGCTGACGCGGGCGCCCACGTTCCTCGAGAAATCGCGGCTCTTTCCGCGCGCCACGTTCGTGATCGGTGCCGATACGGCCGAGCGGCTGGTCGCCACGCGCTACTATGGCGGCGACGAGGACGTCATGCACGCCGCGCTCGAGGAGATCGGCCGGACAGGGGCGACATTCCTCGTCGCCGTCCGCATCGATGCCGAGAGGCGCCTGCGCACGCTCGGCGACGTCGCCATCCCGCACCGCTACGCCGACCTCTTCGACGAGATCCCCGAGCACCGTTTCCGGCTCGATACCTCGTCGTCGGAGATCCGCGCGCGGCGGAGGGCTTAGCAGCCTGCCCTCAGCCTTCGAGAATGCCGGCGATGGTGAACCCGCCATCGACCGCATGCACCTGGCCGGTGACGAAGCTCGCGTCGTCCGAGGCGAGGAATGCGGCGACCGAGGCGATCTCCTCCGGACGGCCGTAGCGGCGCATCGGCATGCGACCGGCAACGCTCGGGCCGAGGTCGTCCGGCTGCACGGCGCGCGTCTTGATCGGGCCCGGCGCGATGGAGTTGACCAGGATGCCGTGTGGCGCGAGCTCGATCGCCATCGTCTTGGTGAGGTTGATGACGCCGGCCTTGCTCGCTCCGTAGACGGCGCGGCCCTGCCCGCCGAGAATGCCCGAGCCCGAGGCGATGTTGACGATGCGGCCGCCGCTGCCCTGGCGCACCATCTGGCGCGCGGCGACCTGGCCAGTGAGGAACACGCCGGTGAGGTTGACGTCGAGCACCTTCGACCACAACTCGTCGGTCATCTCCAGGAACGGTGCGCGGTCCATGAGGCCCGCACAGGCCACGACGATGTCGAGACGGCCGAAGGCAGAGACGGTCTCGGCAACCGCCTTTTCCACGCTGGCGCGTGCCGTCACGTCAACGCCCGCGGCCCGGGCCGCGCCCCCGGCCTTGCCGATGTCGGCGGCCGCTGCCGAGGCCTTCGTCGCATCGATGTCCCCGATCATGACGCTCGCGCCATCCGCTGCGAGCCGTCGAGCGATCGCCGCACCGATGCCTGCGCCGCCGCCCGTTACGAATGCTGTTTTTCCTGCAAGGCGCTTCGACATTCGATCCTCCTGGGAGACGCGGCGGCTTGCCGGCTGCCTCGTGTGTTTCGGGGCCGTGCTCACTCCGCCGCGCGCACCTTCGGCACATACGGCTTCGCGGTGAAGTGCTCGGCGACCGGATCGGCGAATTTCAGCCCGGCGCGCCGCACGGCATCGTCATCCACCTTGTCGAGCGGCACGTAGTAGCGGTCGTCGTCCTTTTTGAAAGTGTCGTTCGAGACGGCGTTGTAGCAGCAGAGGAACGTCCAGCGGCGGCGGTCCGAGCGGTTCTGGTCCGAGCGGTGCAGGGTGTTGCCGTGGAAGATCACCGCGTCGCCGGGCTCGAGCACGCAATCCACCGTCTCGTAGCGGGCAAGAATGTGCGGCATGCGCTCGGGATCGGTGGTGTTCTGGCCGGGCGTCAGCGACACATGATCCAGGCGGCCGAGCTTCTGGCTTCCGCGCACCACCTTGAGGCATCCGTTCTCGGCATCGGTGCGGTCGAGGGCGATCATCACCGACAGCATCTTCGGCTCGAGGCAGCCGTTGTAGTACCAGTAGCCGTAGTCCTGGTGCCACTCCCAGGCACCGCCGACGCGCGGCTCTTTCGCCGTCAGCTTAGACTGGAAGTGATAGACGGGCTCGCCGATCAGCGCCTCCACCGTGTCCACGACCCGCGCCGAGCGGGCAGCGAGGCCATAGACGCTGTCGCCCGCGCGGTTCCAGAGCGAGATGCGCGTCGCCCCGCCTTCGCCATCGGCGCGGTCGAGCGCGTGCGTGCGAATGGCCGGGTCCTGCTCCATGGCCGTGCGCAGGATGGCAGTTTCCTCCGCGTCGAAGAGGCCCCGCACGAAGACGAAGCCGTCCTCGTTGTAGCGCGCGACCTCCTCCGGAGTGAGGCGTGACGGCATGGCGGTCTCCTGCGTGCATGCGTGTTGGTCTCGCATCGAACGCCATGGCCGCTGCCGAGGCAAGAGGAACGAAGGCCGGACTCCGGCGCTGTCGTATTGCGGCGGCCGGACCCGGACAGACGGCCCGGCGAATGATGGGCATCGGCCAAGATCGGAACAACGGTGACGCTACTCGAGACCTTTGCCCTGCTGCTCGGCCTTACGGCGGTGTTCGGCTGGATCAATGCCCGCTATCTCATGCTGCCGCGTGCCAGCGCACTCGTATTCACGGGGCTCGTCGTGTCGCTGCTGCTCGTCGGCGCCGATTACGTCTTCCCCCGTGACGACATACACCGCGCGATCGTCGAGGCCATTTTGCGCGTCGATTTCTCGGAGGTCGTCATGAAAGGCGTGCTGGCCTTCGTTCTCTTCGCAGGTGCGCTCGAGATCGATCTCGGGGCTCTCGAGGAGCGAGCAGTGCCGATCGCGATCCTGGCCTTCGCCGGCACGGCGCTCTCGACAGTGGTGATCGGCGGCGCATTCTGGGCGGCGTCGACCGTCGTCGGAACGCCGATCTCCCTGGCCTGGGCCCTCGTCCTCGGCGCCCTCGTGAGTCCGACCGACCCGATCGCGGTGCTGAGCGTCCTGCGCGGTCTCGCCATACCGAAAAGACTTGAAATCGAATTGCAGGGCGAGGCCTTGCTGAACGACGGCGTAGGCATCGTTCTCTTTACATTCCTGCTCGGCATCGCCACCGCGTCAGGCGGCGAGAGCAATCTGTCGAACGTGCTGCTGCTGGGTGCGCGCGAGGTCGGCGGCGGGGTGCTCCTCGGCCTCGCCGCCGGCTACGCCGCCTACCGTGCCATGCACGCGATCGACGACTTCGCCATCGAGGTGTTGATCACGCTGGCGCTCGTGACCGGCGCTTATGCGCTGGCGCTCGCCATCGAGGTGAGCGGGCCACTGGCGGTGGTCTCGGCCGGCCTTCTGATGGGTGGGCGAGGCAAGCGCGACGCCATGAGCCAACGGACGGAGCATTACGTCTCGGCGCTTTGGACGCTCATCGACGAGATCTTGAACTCGCTCCTCTTCTTCCTGATCGGCCTGGAGGTGCTCGTGGCGCGTCTCGGAGAGACATCGGTGATGCAGGCGCT
This sequence comes from Hyphomicrobiaceae bacterium, assembly GCA_050249405.1. Classification (GTDB taxonomy): domain Bacteria; phylum Pseudomonadota; class Alphaproteobacteria; order Rhizobiales; family Hyphomicrobiaceae. The sequence continues at coordinate 10,953 of JBFWQN010000047.1, forward strand.
GATCGCGATACCGGTGGCACTGCTCGGGCGCTTCCTCGCCGTCTCGGCGCCATTGCTCATCCCCGGCGTCGCGCGCTCGCTATCGGCGCACAACGTGCCGTTCCTCACGTGGGCTGGCATCCGCGGCGGCATCTCGGTGGCGCTCGCTCTGTCTCTCCCCGACAGCGAGGCCAAGCCGATCATTCTCGCAGCGACCTATGCCATCGTCCTGTTCGCGATCCTGGTCCAGGCATCGACGCTACGCACGCTGGCGCGCTTGACGCTGCCGAGCGTAGCCGCAGCCAAGCCACCTGCATCGCAATCGTCCGTCTTTCGGGATTGACGCCGGGGTGCGGCGCTGGACAACATCGCGGGAAAAGACTGCAAGGTCGCCGAGCGACCGGGAGATAGGCCCATGAACGATCACGCCACCGCACCCTCGCGCATCGAGCATCAGGCCCGCATGGCCGGCTACCTGAAGGAGGGCGAGGCGCGCGCCCGGGCACTCGACAACCGGGGTCCCGTCCGCTTCGGGGCCGACGGCAGGCTGCACCAGGACATCGTCGACGCCTATTGGACGCACGGCTTCTACATCTTCGAGGGTGTCGTCTCGGCGGCCGAGATCGAGGAGTTGCGCGCCGACGCCATGAACATGCTCGAGCGCGCGCCCGCTGCTCCCGGGGCCAAGCTCGACGCCAAGGGCCGTCCCGCCATGGGCCGCGACTGGGCGCGCGAGCCCTTCACCTTCATCAAGCCGCTGTCGGATCCATGGGGCGCCACGGACAAGCTCAACGGCCGTCACCCGACCAAGATGGCCGAGGCCAAGGCCGACGCCGACGCGCCTGAGCACGTCGTCTTCCTGATGTACGGCATGTGCATGGGCATGCCGGCAGGCCTGCGGGTCTACGGTCACCCGCACCTCCTCACCATCGCGGAAGCGATCAACGGCTCCGACTTCGTGCCCTACAACGACGCCATCTTCGTCAAGCAGCCGGGCGTCGGTGGCTCGGTCTCATGGCACCAGGACGGTGTCACCCACTGGAATGCACCGGATTGGGACCAGGGCAGCCACGGCTTCAACTTCCAGGTCCAGCTCTACCCGACGACCGCCGCCAACTGCCTCTGGGTCGTGCCCGGCTCGCACAAGCTCGGCCGGATCGACATCAAGAAGCTGGTGGCCGACAACGGCGGCGACGATCGCCTTCCCGACGCGGTGCCGCTGATCTGCAAGGCCGGCGACGTGACGATGGTCAACCGCCAGTGCCTGCACGGATCGTTCGCCAACTCCTCGCCCGACATCCGCGTCTCGATCACGTTCGGCTTCCACCGCCGCCGCTCGGTGCTCGGCGCCAAGGCCGGCCTCTCGATGACCAACCAGAACGTCGTCTACGACGCGCAGCGCATCGAGGACCGCGCGGCGGTCATCCCCGTCGCCATCGACGCGCGGCGGCAGAAGTACCCTGCGGAGAAGTCGTTCAAATACCAGCCGTTCGCCGGGCGCGAGGAGCAGTTCCGCCACACGCCCGAGGTCATGGAGCGGGTGATCCGGGACTACAACACCAAGGACCTGGCCATCTGAGCCTCGGCGCGGCAGTCCATTGCAGCACCGGGACGATTGCCTCGCCACTCCCCGATCCGGCGCCGGCGCTGCCGGTCCGGATACGCCGGATTTCGGTCACAATAGCGACCATGATCCGAAGGCGGTCGATCAGGTGGAGTCGGCGGAGCTTTGCGTCCGATGGGGGCGATGTCATTGCGGCAATGGAGGCGTGGTGCAGCGCTCCCGCTTCCGAGCGGGCCGGCGAAGCCCACCGGTCGGACAGCCGGCGGCTACGTGCACGCCTACCAGGAGGCCATCCACACCACAATTCTGAGGCTCGCCGAGGGCTACCGGCACCGCCCTGTCCGCGACATCGATCAGCCGAGACGGAAAGCCGACGCAACCGGCAAGGCACTGAGCAAAGGCGAGGCGATTCGCGCCCGCATCGCCGCCAACGCCAGGAAGCGCTTCGCGATCGGCGAGGCCATGAAGGCCGAGGCCGGCGTGCGCGAGCACCGCCTCACGGGCGAGTCCAACGGCGGCATCGCTTGGACCGACCGGGCGCAAATCCTCGCGCCGGCCGGCGAGAACATCGTGCAGCTCGCCACGCTCGCGCACGAGTGCGGCCACGTGTTCCTCCACAGCGTCGGCACGGAAGGCAGCCTGCTGGCCGGGCACGTCAAGGAGATGGAGGCCGAGAGCTACGCGCATCAGGCGTTCAAGGCCCACGGCATGCGGATGCCCCCGCGCATTACCGCCTGGGGCCGGGACTATGTGGCGAGCTGGTGCCGGCATGACCACGCTGCCGGAATTCCGCTCGATCCAAGGGCGGTGGCCTACGCACTGGGCAGCCGCTCGCCATTCGAGCCGCTGCGGTACGTGCCTGAAAGCTGGCGCGCCGCCGGCATCGTCTCGCTCGCGGACCTCGAGCACAGGGACGCGGCACGCCCTGCCTCCCCGCCACCGGCCGTCGCGCTGTCGACGAAACGGCGACCCTCCAATGGCCCCTGCGGCCGATGGCGGTGGATGCAGCGCCTGATCGCACGCGCGTGGGCACGCCGGCATCCCTTGCGGCCCACGATGCTCGAGGAGTTGGTCGAGTTGCTCGTCTACCTCGGCAAATCCGCAGCGTTCGGGCTCTGGGCCGGGTTCCTGGCTGTGCAGTGCGGCGGCGCCTGGGGCTGCCCGCCGATCTTCTGCAACACCGACAAGTGGGCATCGGACCTCAGCCACTGGCCCAACGCCGTGGCGGCAGCTGCCATATGGACCTGCCTGGCCATGCTCTGGCGGGACGCCACGCGAAAGCCGCGGTAGGCGGCACGCGGCGCGAGACCGGTGCCCGGCGCGGCTTCAACGCGGATCAGCGGTCCTGTTCGGGGAAGTGTTGTGGCGCCTCGCGGCGATCGTCGAGACCGTAGTCGCGCGAGACGAGGCAGAGCTGGGCCGCCGAGACGCACGGGTCGCCGGCCACGCCGCGTAGCGCCTCGTAGCCCCCGCTGCGGTCCGGCACGGTGCCGACCCAGGCGAACTCCGCTGCTCGATAGACACTCTCGTAGACCTCGCCCCCGCTGGCGGCAGGGACCGGGCGGGTATGACTTCGCACGACCACGACGAACCGCTCCGGCGTGATCAGCGGATCGTTGTAGGGAATGCCCTCCATCTGGGGCACGACGCCGCCGCCCTCGCCTCCCTCGGCGACGACCGGACCCACTCGCAGCCGATAATCCTCGAAGACGCTCGCACGACCGGCGGCCTGCGCCCCGTGGTGTTGGCCATTGGCGCGCCAGCGCACGAGCGAGCCCTCGTCCACCCAGATTTGGTGCGAGAGCAGGGTGCGCGGGCGTGCATGGCTCTTGTAGCGGTCGAGAAAGAGCATGCCCCCCGAGGCTTCGAGCGCGGGCTTCAGCGAGGCGGCGATCTCGAGATAGCGGCTCTCCTCGCCCGGTTTCGGGGTCACCTCGAAGAAGAGGGCGATCATGGAGCGGCTCCCAGTCGGCGGCGATGCCCGCAAGCCTATCACGGCGACGCGAGAAAACATCGCTCCGACCTGAGCAAGACGTGCTTGGAAGGTGATCGGCCCCCGGACGTAGGCTGGCAATGCCTGGAAGCTCGAAACAAGCAGGAAAACATGAAAAAAACAGCCCTTGCCGTCATGCTTGCCCTCGTCGCACCGATCGCGCTGCACGCCGAGACCAAGGACTCGATGCCCATGAAGGACGGCATGGCGAAAGAAGCCATGCCGATGAAGAAGGACGACATGCCCAAGGAGGCCATGCCTATGGCGAAGGCAGACGGCATGGCCAAGGAGGCGATGCCGATGCACAAGGGCGATGGCCCGATGAAACCCGAGATGGCGAAAGAGGCCATGCCAATGGAAAAGAGCGGCGCCATGCCGATGCACGACGGCAATATGGCGAAGTCCGGCATGGCCAAGGATGCCATGCCGATGAAGGACGGCGCCAAGCACTAGCGCCGAGACCGCCGGGCCGGCCGGCGGCGGCTGCCGCGGCCGGTCAGGCGAACTCCATGATCACGGCATCGACGGCAAGGCTGTCACCGGCCTTGGCGTTGACGGACTTCACGACCGCATCGCGCTCCGCGCGCAGGATGTTCTCCATCTTCATGGCCTCGACCACGGCCAGCGCGTCGCCCGCCTTCACCTCCTGCCCTGCAGTTACGTGCACTGCCTTGACGAGCCCCGGCATCGGGCAGAGCAGCAGCTTCGAGGTATCGGCGGCAACCTTCTCCGGCATCAGCGCGACGAGTGCCGCCTCGCGCTCGGTGTAGACATGGGCCGCGACCGACATGCCCCGCCAGGCGAGCGACACGCCGTTGAGGATCGGCTTGACCTGGAGGGAAAGCTCGCGGTCGCCGACACGGCCCGTCCACACCGGTTGCCCCGGCCACCATGTGCTCACGATCTCGACCGTCTCGCCCTTGCTGCCATCCTGGCCGCCGAGCCTCACGTAGAACGGATGCCCGTCGCTCCCGGCCACCTCGAGGCGCACCTCTGCCTCGCCCAGGCGCACCACCCGGCGGACCGCAAAGCGCACCGCCTCGCCGAAGCTCTGCTGCGTGATATGGCGGCGGCGCGCGTTGCTCTGGTAGTCGATGACGCCCGCGACCATGGCGAGCGTGCGCAAGTCCTCGCCTGCCGCCACGCGCGGGATGAAGCCGGCGGGATATTCCTCCTTGATGAAGCCCGTCGAGATCTTGCCCGAGCGCCAGCGCGGATGCTGCATCAGCGCCGTGAGGAAAGGGATGTTGTGCTGGATGCCGTCGATGTGGAAAGCGTCGAGCGCCTCGGCCTGGAGATCGATGGCCGCCTCGCGGGTCGGCGCGTGCGTGACGAGCTTTGCGATCATCGGGTCGTAGAACATCGAGATCTCGCCACCCTCGGTGACACCCGTGTCGTTGCGGATGGTGAGCCCGCCCGAGGAGCCTTCGCGCGGTGGCCGATAGCGCACGAGGCGGCCGATCGAGGGCAGGAAGTTGCGGTAAGGATCCTCGGCATAGATGCGGCTTTCGACCGCCCAGCCGTCGAGCCTGATGTCGCTCTGCGCGAAGGGCAGCCTCTCGCCGGCTGCTACACGGATCATCTGCTCGACAAGATCGATCCCGGTGACGAGCTCGGTCACCGGATGCTCGACCTGGAGGCGCGTGTTCATCTCCAGGAAGAAGAACGAGCGATCCTGGCCCGCGACGAACTCGACCGTGCCGGCCGAGTCGTAGCCGACGGCCTTGGCCAGCGCCACGGCCTGCTCGCCCATCGATCTCCGGGTCGCCTCGTCGAGGAGCGGCGAGGGCGCCTCCTCGATGACTTTCTGATTGCGGCGCTGGATGGAGCACTCGCGCTCGCCGAGATAGAGGCAATTGCCGTGCTTGTCGCCGAGCACCTGGATCTCGATATGGCGCGGGTTCTCGATGAACTTCTCGATGAACACACGGTCGTCGCCAAACGACGATTTGGCCTCGGAGCGTGCCGACTCGAAACCTTCGGCGCACTCCTTCTCGGAATAGGCGATGCGCATGCCCTTGCCGCCACCGCCGGCCGAGGCCTTGATCATCACCGGATAGCCGATCTCGGCCGCGATACGCACGGCCTGCCGGGCATCGGCGATCTCGCCGAGGTAGCCGGGAACGGTCGAAACCTTGGCCTTGGCCGCCGCCTTCTTCGATTCGATCTTGTCGCCCATGGCGGCAATGGCGCCCGGGTTCGGGCCGATGAAGACGATGCCCGCCTTGGCGAGCGCCACCGGAAAGGCTTCGCGCTCGGAAAGAAAGCCGTAGCCCGGGTGCACGGCCTCGGCGCCCGTCGCCTTGCAGGCCTCCACGATCTTCTCGATGACGAGATAGGATTGTGCCGCCTGCGCCGGGCCGATGTGCACCGCCTCGTCCGCCATCTCGACGTGCAGCGACTCGCGATCGGCGTCGGAATACACGGCGACGGTCCCGATCCCCATCTTCCGCGCGGTCTTGATGACCCGGCAG
>JBFWQN010000048.1:0-16881 GCA_050249405.1 Hyphomicrobiaceae bacterium
CGCGCCGGGCGCATCTCCCCTGCATTGCTAGTGCCTTCCTTGATCGTCCGCAATCGCGTCGCGCACTTCCGGGCTCGGCAACCGGGCACCGTCCGCGGCGGCCTTCGAGGCGCGCGACACGATCGAGGAAAATTCGACCGCCTGCGACGTTTTGTTTCCTGGGCTGCGGCTCTATGCTACGATTTCGCAGGTGCAGCACACGAGCGGTCGCAAAAAATGCTCAGCAAGACCGATCCCCCTGGGGACAAGAAGGAGCCGGTCGTCGTCAAGAAGTACGCCAACCGGCGCCTCTACAACACAGAGACGAGCACCTACGTCACGCTCGATGATCTGGCGACGATGGTGCGCGCCGAGCGCGACTTCGTGGTGTTCGACGCCAAATCCGGCGAGGATCTGACCCACGCCGTGCTGACGCAGATCATCGTCGAGGAGGAGAGCCGCGCCGGCACGCAGACGCTGCTGCCCGTGCCGTTTCTGCGCCAGCTCATCCGCTTCTATGGCGACACGATGGAGCGGATGGTGCCGAGCTACCTGCAGGTGAGCCTCGATACGCTCGCCAAGGAGCAGGAGCGGTTCCGCAAGCAGTTCACCACCGCCTTCACTCCGCAGGGTGCCTTCGAGGCGTATCAGGAGCAGGCGCGCAAGAACCTCGCCATGTTCGAGCAGGCCGTGGGCATGTTCGCGCCCTTTCCGGGGGCAAAGCCGGGAACGCCCGAGGCCGCCCGGAGTGGGAGCGAGGCCGAGACGCCGGGCGCGCCACCCGCATCTGCCACCGCCGCCCCGGCCGAGGCCAAGCCGGCACCGCAGCCGGAGCGGCGCAAGCCCAACGAGCTCGACGAGCTGAAGGCGCAGCTGGCCGCCATGCAGGCCAAGCTGGAGAAGTTGTCGAGCAAGGGCTGAGCAGTGGCAGCAGTCCCGCTCTTCCGCGGAACATTGACGCACGCCTCGATCCCGGCCGATCCTGCTCCGGTGAATAACCAGAACAGGAGCTAGGGATGAAACGCCGCGATTTCCTGCAGTCCGCTGCAGGGGCAGCAGCTCTGACGGCCCTCGGACAATCTCCCGCCCGCGCCCAGGGCGCCTGGCCCAATCGCCCGGTCAAGTTCATCGTCTCCTTCGCCGCCGGTGGCGCTACCGACCTGGTCGCGCGGCCCTGGGCGGAGGCGTTGACCAAGGCCTTCGGCCAGCAGTTCGTCGTGGAGAACCGCGGCGGCGCCTCGGGCATGATCGGCAACGAGGCCGCATTCCGCGCCACACCCGACGGCTACACGTTCCTGTTCACGGGAAATACGGGCACGGTCGGCCTGCCGATCCTGCGCAAGGCCAGCTTCGATGCGCGCAAGTTCCTCGCCGTAGCGCATACCGGCAATGCGGTCTCCGGCTTCACTATTCATCCGTCGGTCGGTGCCAAGACCTTCGCCGAGATGGTCGACTATGCGAAGAAGAACCCGGGCAAGCTCAACTTCGGCTCGTCCGGCGCCGGCACGCAGCCGCACCTGCGCTACGAGATGCTACGCTACAAGACCGGTGTCGACATCGCCCACATTCCCTATCGCGGCGGCGCGGACAGTCTGCAGGACCTGCTCGCCGGCAACATCCAGCTGATGAACGAGGCTTCGACGCTTCCCCACGTGAAGGCGAGCAAGCTCATCATGCTCAACGTCAACGCCCCCGAGCGCTTTGCCGACCTTCCCGACGTGCCGACGCTGACCGAATGCGGCGTCAAGGATGCCGACATGGCGAGCTGGTTCGGCATCTACGCGCCGCCCGGCACGCCGACCGAGATCGTCACCGCGTTGAATGCCAAGGCCCGCGAGATCGCCTCGACGGCCGAATGGAAGAAGAAAATGGCCCTCGTCGCCTGCATCCCCGTGGTGCAGACCGTGGCGGAGATGAACAAGCTCTGGGACGACGACTGGAACAGCACCGCCGAGATCATCAAGACGGCGGGCATCAAGCTGGAGTGACGTGCGGCGCCGGAACCGTGAGGGTGGGGGAGGATTCCCCCATCCGATCCGTCAGCGGCCTTCGCGCCACCAGGCCAGCGTGATGAAGGCGAGCAGCGCGGCGAGCGCCATCAGGCCCGAGAACATGGGCGTCAGAGACACGCCGCGCGTAACGTGCGCCTCGCGGTCCTTGAGGCCCAGCCAACCGGAGCCCGAGAGCACGCGCGCATTGGCGAGCATGGAGATGCGCGGCACGTCGACCGCGTCGCCGGTGACCGAGCCCAGGAGCCCGCCGCCGCGCGTCCAGTAGACGCCACCCCCGGTCGCCTCGACCAGCGGGCGCATCTTGGCGTCGGTCGCAGTCACCTCGCTCATCTCGCGGGCGTCCTCGAGGCCGGCGTGAGCCACGGCGGTCAGCATGCCCTGCTGGCGGTCCGGCGCCGGCGTCTCGATCTTGTAGAGGCCCGGCGTCTTCACATCGAGGCTCGTCCGCCACGTGCCGTCGCCCGACTTCTCGAGTGTCACGCTCGACTGCTCGCCGCCCGGCGCCAGCACCGTCACGGGCGGCACCGCCGTCTCCATCGAGCGCCGCTCGATGGACAGCTTCAGGCCCCGCGACGAGGCGATCAGGCGCTCCTCCTCGAGGTCCGGCTCCTTCATCAGCCAGTGCGAGATGCGCCGCAGGAGGTCGGTGTGCGGTCCGCCACCCTCGTAGCCGCGGGCCCACAGCCAGGCGTGATCCGACGTCAGCAGCGCGACGCGGCCCTTGCCCATCCGGTCGAGCACGAGCAGCGGCTTCTTCTCCGCCCCGGTCATCAGGGACCGGCCGCGGCGCACCTCGACCTCCGACTGGCGGAACCAGCGGCCCCAGCTCGGCTCGGTGCCCGGGGCGCCGGCGCCCGGCAGCCCGCGCGTCACCGGGTGCTTCAGGCCGTCGCCCGAGACGACGGCCTTGAACGGCTCCTCGAGCACGCGGCCCGAGGGCACGGCCGGAATCACCGATTGCAGTGGCGTACGGAACAGGCTCGTCCGGCCAGCCAGATCGTCGCCGGCCGCGATCAGCAGGGCGCCGCCGTGCCGCTCCACATAGCGCGCGATGTTGTCGTAGTAGAGCAGGGGCAGGATGCCCCGGTGCTGGTAGCGGTCGAAGATGATCAGGTCGAAATCCTTGATCTTCTCCGAGAACAGCTCGCGCGTCGGGAAGGCGATCAGCGACAGCTGGTGGATCGGCGTGTCGTTCTGCTTCTCCGGCGGCCTGAGAATGGTGAAGTGCACGAGGTCGACGGCCGCGTCGGACTTGAGCAGGTTGCGCCAGGTCCGCTCGCCGGCATGCGGCTCGCCGGAGACCAGCAGCACACGCAGGTTCTCGCGCACTCCCTCGGCGGCCACGACGACGCGATTGTTGGCCGGCGTCAGCTCGCCGTCGGCCGGAGCCAGCTCGACCTCGACGATGTTGGTGCCGGCGTGCGGAAACCGCATCGGGATCTTGATCGCCTCGTCGATGCGCGCCCGTCGCGTCTCGTCGGTCGCGTCCTCGCGACGGATGCGAAGCGTCACCTCTCCGGCGGCGCGTCCACGGCGCCCCGTCTCGCGCACCGCGAGCTCGATGTCGCGGCTCTGGCCGACGATGCCGAACTTGGGAGCCTTGAGGATCTCGATACGGCGGTCGAACTCGTCCGGCCGCCCCGTCAGCAGTGCGTGCACCGGCGCATCGAAGCCGAGCGCGCCGACAGCCTGCGGCACGTCGTGCACCTGCCCATCGGTGAGCATGATGACACCGGCCAGCCGGTCGGGCGGCACGTTGGCGAGCGCGCGGTTGAGGTCGGCGAACAGATTGGTGCCGGAGGTGCCCTCCCCCGTCGGCCGCGAGGAGGCGACCCATTTCACGTCGAGGCTCGGAACCTTTGCCAGCTTGGCCTCGAGGTCGGCGCGGATGGCGGCGGTCTGGGCGGGGCGGCCGGCAATCGTCTGGCTGGTCGATTCGTCGGTGACCACGATGGCGATGTTGGAGAGGCTCTCGCGCTCCTCCTGCCTCAGGGTCGGGTTGGCGAGCGCGGCGATGAGCGCGGCGAGCGACAACGCGCGCAGGCTTGCTCCCCGTGTACGCCGGAACAGCATGAGCCCCACCAGCAGGGCCGCGACGAGCATGGCTGCCCAGAACAGCGGCCCCGGAATGATCGGCTGGATGTCGATGGACCAGTTCAAGGCGTGCTCCGTCGGGTCAGCCAGCAACCGACGCCCGGCAGATATCCGCATGGCGCGTGACCGCGCGGCGCGTTGCTGCGAGCTTCGAGCTGTAGATGCCGTCTCACGATCTGTCGTCCGCCACTGTTGCCCGGCCGCTGCCTGCTACATGCAGGCTCCGGCCAAGGGCCGCCCGCTCACTGTCCCAGCCGCTCGAGCAGCGCCGGCACGTGCACCTGATCGGCCTTATAGTTGCCGGTGAGCGCGTACATGACGATGTTGATGCCCGTGCGGAAAGCCTGCTCGCGCTGCGCCTCGCCGCCGGGAACGGTCGGATAGATCGGCCGGTTCGCCTCGTCGAGCGCCCAGGCCGAGGCGAGATCGTTCGATGTGACGAGGATCGAGCTGACGCCGTCCGCATGGCGCGCCCGGCGGCCATTGCCACCCTTTTCGTCGACTCCCTCGGCTTCCACCCAGAGCTGCCCGCCGTCCCATCGGCCCGGGAACGTGCGCATCAGATAGAACGACTTCGTCAGCACGTGGCCCTCGGGCACCGGCTCCAGCCGTGGAATGTCGAGGCGGCCGAGAAGACGCTGCAGCGGCGTTCCCTCGTCGCGCCCCAAACGCTGTCCCGGCGGCACACCCTGGCCGTAGTCGCGCGTGTCGAAGACGATCATGCCGCCCTGCTTCATGTAGGCGTCGATCTTGGCGAGCGTGGCGTCGCTCAGCGGCTTCGCATTGGCGATGACGGGCCAGTAGAGGATCGGAAAGAAGGCGATCTCGTCCCGCACGATGTCGATGCCGAAGGCCTCGCCCGGCTCGACCGCCGTTCGCAACGCGAGCACCTTGCCGAGGCCCGCGAGGCCCTGCCGGCTGGCGGTGTCCGTCTGGGCATCGCCCGTAAGGACGAACGCGAATGTCACCTGGCCCGTCGCCTGGATGGCGGTCTGCAGCTCGCGCGGAAGGCCCGGCGGCAACGGCCGGCGCGTGCCTTCGAGCGGGGGGTCTCCGAAGCGCTGCGCGGCGGCGGGCGAGGGAGCGAGAACCACGGCAAGCCCAACGGCGACGAGGCCCAGCGCCGCCGCGACCGCAGGACGGCGACGGCGGAGCAGCGGCCCAGCCTGCAACAGGAGCACGGCGACGATGTCGAGGAACAGCAGACCAAGCGCAAGCGCGAGCAGGAGGGGCTTCAGCGGCTCCGTCGTGCGACCCTCGTAGGCGCGCCGCTCGGCACCGGCCGGCAAGGACGGAAGCGGCTTCAGCACGGACTTCGGCCCCAGCACGTTCAGCGCCCGCGGGCTTGCCTCCGGGCCATAGAACCCCGGGGGATGCTCGATGCCGGGCACGGCCGTGGCGAGGCGGCTCGCCTCGATCGCCTGCGCGGTGGCGGGGGGCGAGCGGAGCACGCCGTAGCCATCCAGCACCTGGGTCGGCGACAGCACGTCTGCAGAGCTCGCAGCGGCCGGCCGTGCCGGGTCGGCCGAGGCCGCGACCGTGACGCCGCCGACAGCCACCCCGCCGGGCTGGCCGAGCGTCGCGAGGCGCCGCAGCATATCGACGAACAGGCCGGACAGCGGCAGGTTCGACCAGTCGGAATTGGCTGTGATGTGGAAGAGGACCATGCGACCCTCGCCGTGGCGTTTGGAGGTGACGAGCGGCGTGCCGTCTTTCAGCCGGGCCCAGACATCGACCTCCGGCCCGATCGAGCCAGGATCGGCGAGCACCTGACGGTTGACCGTGATCTCGGGTTTAGGCTCGAGGCCGACGAACAGGCTCTTCTCGTCGAACGGGGCGAGCGGCTGCGGTGTCGACCATGACAGCGCGCCGCCGAGCGCCCGCCCCCCGACACGCAACGCGACGGGCAGCAGCGCGTCGCCGCCCTTCTCGAGGCGAGGGCCGGCGAAACGCACCAGCACACCGCCCTTGCGCACCCACTGCTCGACCTCGGTCTCGACCTCGCCTGCCAGTGTGCCGATGTCGGCGAGCATCATGACCGATACATTCTGGCGGAACGCCTCCCGCGTCGCCGCCTCCAGGTTGGCCTGGCCCGGCTTCACCAGCTCGGAGAACGGATTGAGAGCACGGTCGAGATAGTAGACCGGCGCCAGCAGCGGTTGCGCCTGCTCGCGGCTCTCGCCCGAGAGGAGCGCGATCCGGTTCCAGCGCGAGCGGGCGTCCAGGAGGTGAACGGCGCCCGCCGAGCGCTCGCCCGCGATCTCGACACGCGTGACCTGGTTGCGGAGCTCCAGCGGCAGCGCGAGCTGCGCTGTCGTCGAGTTGGAGCCGGCACCCAGCGCGAACGGCACCTCGCCGAGCCGCTGGCCGCGCGCAGAGAAGGCGAGTGCCATGCCGTTCCGTGGTGGACCGTCGGCGCGTAGCACCGTCACTTCCAGTCGACCGTCGCGTCCGAGACCTGCCGCGGCGCCAAGTGCCTCCTGGCCTGCCGTCTGCTCGACCACGGCGAGCGCGCCGCCCGAGCCGGCGAGGGCCGCGAGCCGCGCGCCGAAGGCCGCTGCCTCGTCGTTGTGATCGACGCCGTCTGTGAGCCAGACGACTGTCGCGGACGGCTGCCCTGTGAGGGCGGCGGCGAGCTGATCCCCCACCTCCTTGCGGCGAGGGTCGAAGGGCTGCGGCGCCAGCGCGGCGGCCGTCGAGCGAGCTTGTCCAGGCGCCTCGATACGCATCGTTTGCGTTCGCGCGGGCGGCGCCGTCTGGGCGATCAGCACGGGGCGGCTCTGCGCCTCGGCCTCGGCGATCAGCCGGTCGACGAGTCCGAGCCGGTCGCTGAAGCGGGTGGCCGCCGACCAGCCGTTGTCGACGACGAGGACCACGGGGCCGGCGCCCTTGAGCGCACCCTCGCGGCTCGGATTGAGCACCGGCTCGGCCAGCGCCAGGATGACGAAGGCGGCAGCGAGCAGCCGGATGAGCATCAGCCACCACGGCGTCTTGGCCGGCGTCCGGTCGCGGTTCTCGATGCCGACCAGGATTCGGGTCGCCGGGAACTCGATGCGGCGGGGGCGCGGCGGCACGGTTCGCAACAGCCAGTAGATCACCGGCAGGAGGGCCAGCGCGCCGAGCAGAGCGGGGTTGAGAAAGGCGAGGGCGCCGAGGCTCATGACCCGTCCTCCGTGCGGCCCGCCGGCTGGGCGCGATCGGACGCAGGCGCGCCACTGGCGGCGCCACCGGGCATCCGGTAGCCCGCAGCCTCCCCCCGAAATCTCTGGACCAGCGCCAGCAGCGGCTCCGCGGCCGGCCGGTCCGTGTGGTGGACGAGCAGCGTCCAGCCGAGCCGCCGTGCCACGTCGCCCAGAGCCGCGCGATGCGCCTCCAGCTTGGCACGATAGCGATCACGCAGGCTCTCGGTCCGGTCGGCGATCCAGTGGGCGCCGTCCTCCACACCGACGAACTCGGCGCGCCCTTCGTACGGCAGCGTCTCCTCGGCCGGATCGAGCACCTGCACCAGATGCCCGGACACATCGGCACCCGCAATCGCTTGCAGGCGTGCGGCGATCGTCTCGATCGGATCGAGGAAGTCGCTCACCAGGATGGCACCCGAGAAGCGGGGAAGGCGCGTCGCGGGGGGAAGCCCGAGGGCCAGCTGCGGGTTGGATGCATTGAGCGCCAGGGCCTCGGCGAGGCGCGAGGCGGCACGGCGGGCGGCTGTCGGCCGTGTCAGGCCGAGGAGCCCGACCCGCTCGCCGCCGGCAACCAGCAGCTCGGCTGCTGCCAGCGCCAGCACGATGGCCCGGTCGCGCTTGAAGGTCGAGGATAGGTGGCTGCGAAAGCTCATCGAGGCCGAGAGGTCGGCCCAGAGCCAGACCGTGTGGGCGGCCTCCCACTCGCGCTCGCGCACATACAGGTTGTCGGAGCTCGCCGAGCGGCGCCAGTCGATCGTGGTGGCTGCATCGAGCGCACCGAGCTGGCGGAACTGCCAGAAAGTCTCGCCTGGGCCCGCGCGGCGCCGGCCGTGAATGCCGTGCGCCACCGTGCTCGAGATGCGCATGGCATCGAGCGCGAGATCGGGGAGGCGGTCGGCCAACCCGTGAGCCTCGGCCTCGAGCCTGGACAGCCGCTCGCGTCCGGTCGCCGCACCGCCTGCCTGCGCCGTTCCCCGGTCAGCTGCCGCCACTGGACGCTCCGCCCTCAAGCGACTGCCGCGGCGAGGCGGCTGATTACACCCGGCATGCTCTCGCCTTCGGCCCGCGCCGCGAACGACAGCGCCATACGGTGCTTCAGCACGGGCTCGGCGAGCGCAACGACGTCGTCCACCGACGGTGCGAGCCGTCCGTCGATCAGCGCCTTGGCGCGCACCGCGAGCATCAGCGCCTGACTGGCGCGCGGACCCGGGCCCCAGGCGACCAGACGGTCGACGTCAGGACCCGCGTCGGTCCCCGGCCGAGCCGACCGCACCAGCCGGAGAATAGCCTCGACCACCTTGTCGGCCACGGGGATCTGGCGCACGAGCCGCTGGATGCCCATCAGCTCCTCGGCCGTCAGCGCCGTCTCGAGCCGCCGCTCCTCGGTGCCGGTCGTCGCGAACAGCATACGCCGCTCGGCTGCCTCGCCCGGGTAGCCGACATCGATCTGCAGCAGAAACCGGTCGAGCTGCGCCTCGGGGAGCGGATAGGTGCCCTCCTGCTCGAGCGGGTTCTGGGTCGCCAGCACATGGAACGGCGCCGGAATGTCGTGGCGATGGCCCGCGACGGTGACGTGGTGCTCCTGCATGGCTTGCAGCAGCGCCGACTGCGTCTTCGGACTTGCGCGGTTGATCTCGTCGGCCATCAGCAGCTGCGCGAAGATCGGGCCCTTGATGAAGCGGAACGAGCGCCGTGCGCCCGCCACGCCACCCTGATCCTCCAGCACCTCGGAGCCGATGATGTCGGAGGGCATCAGGTCCGGCGTGAACTGGATGCGCTTGGCCTCCAGGCCGAGAGTCTTGCCGAGGGTCTCGACCAGCAGTGTCTTGGCGAGGCCCGGCACGCCCACCAGCAGGCCATGTCCGCCGGCCAGAATCGTGACGAGCGTCTGCTCGACCACGTGCTCCTGTCCGAATATGACGGTGCCAACCGCCTTCCGCACCTTCTGGATGCGCTCGCCGGCCGCCTCGACGCGGGCGACGATGTCGTGATCTCGATCGATGACTGTGCTCATGCGCTTGCTTATACGCCCGCTCGTGGCCGATCAGGAACAGGGACAGCGTGGAAGTGTTCAGAATGTGAACGCTTCCCAAACCATAGCAGGGGCCCGGCAGGCCGAGGTATTAATCCTGCGTAATGTGGCCCGGTCGGGCCCCAGCGATGATGAGGACGGCCATGAGTGCGTCGGACGGGAGCAGTATCGGCGGGGCCGGCCTGCAAGGGCTGGAAGCCCTGCTGAAAGAGCAGGCTGGCGACCGGCTGCCACCGGTGGAGCGCTGGAACCCGCCTTACTGCGGCGATATCGGCATGGCGATCCGTCGCGACGGCACCTGGCTGTATCAGGCGAGTCCGATCGGCCGGAAGCCCCTCGTCAAGCTGTTCTCCCGCGTATTGCGCCGGGATGCGGACGGCCGCTTCTACCTCGTGACGCCGGCCGAGAAAGTCGATGTCGCGGTCGAGGATGCGCCGTTCCTCGCGGTCGAGATGGAGGTTGCCGGGAATGGTGCAGAGCAGGCGCTGACCTTCCGGACCAACGTCGACGACATCGTCGCTTGCGGTCCCGAGCATCCCCTGCGCTTCGAGCCCGAGGCCGGCAGCGGTGGCTTGAAGCCCTACCTTCATGTGCGCGGGCGCCTCGAGGCGCTGGTGACGCGCGCGCTTTATTACGATCTCGTCGAGCTCGCCACGCCCGACGCGCACGATCGGCTGGGCGTCTGGAGCCGCGGTCGCTTCTTCCTGCTGGAGGGCTGATCCTCGCTGCCCGCAAGCCGCCGACATGCGGCGGTGCCCTCTGCCTTCCGGCGTGTAGAAAGCCTCACGAAATGCCGATCACGAACGTCAGCGAGCTGCCCGCAGCTGGCTGATGGTGTCCTCGGCGGTCATGCGCTCAAGATCGTCCTTGGACGACGCGAGCGTCGCCTCGGCGGCCTTGATCTCGGCCTCGATCTCGCTGCCGCGGCCGTCACCGCCGAGATCGATCAGGTGCTGGGCCAGAATGGTCAGGCTGTCCGGCTCGACCTCGGCGATGCCGCCACGAACGAACACGCGGCGCTCGCCCGAGGCCGCCAGCTTGATGATCATGGTCCCTGGCCGCAGCGACGAGATCACGGGCGCATGGCCGGCGAGCACGGTGAACTGGCCATCCATGCCTGGCACGATGACCTCGCTCGCGTCCTCAGACAGGAGCACCTTCTCCGGAGAGACCAGCTCGAACTTGAATGTGCCCGCCATGGCTCGCTCTCGATTCCTCGTCGCTATAGGGCCGCCTGCCGCCCGAATTCCGAGACGGCCGCCCGTGGGCGCCCGCCGATCCCGGCCGTTTGACCGGATTGCCGCCATGCTCGGCTGGAGCCACCGGGCCAAACCGGCCCGGTTGCATCAGGTGCCGGTGCTCTTGTCAGCGTCCGTGCCGTCGCTTCCTGCCTGCAGGCGCGTGCCGCAGAACGGGCAGAAAATGATCGGCTCCAGCACCAGCGTGGGCTCCTCCTCCTCGATGTCGGTTATCCCGATGGTGAGGCAGAGGACGCCGTCGTCGTCGACCGTGAACGTTGGCTCGAACTCGTCGGCCGTGAGCACCGCGTCGAGTGCAGAGCAGCACGCGCCACCCGACTTGCCGGTGCCCGACGCCATGATCAAGCCGCCTCGGCCAGCTTCTCGGCCTTGGCGATGGCCTCCTCGATCGTGCCGACCATATAGAACGCCGGCTCCGGCAGGTGATCGTAGTCGCCGTTGCAGATGCCCTTGAAGCCCTTGATGGTCTCGGCGAGCGGCACCTGGACGCCCGGCGAGCCCGTGAACACCTGCGCGACGTCGAACGGCTGCGACATGAAGCGCTCGATCTTGCGGGCGCGCGCGACCGTCATCTTGTCGTCCTCGCTGAGCTCGTCCATGCCCAGAATGGCGATGATGTCCTGCAGCGACTTGTATTTCTGCAGGATCGACTGCACCTGACGGGCCACCGCGTAGTGCTCGTCGCCGACGACGCGGGGGTCGAGCATGCGCGAGGTCGAGTCGAGCGGATCGACCGCGGGATAGATGCCCTTCTCGGCGATCGAGCGTGACAGCACGGTCGTCGCGTCCAAGTGGGCGAACGACGTGGCCGGCGCCGGGTCGGTCAGGTCGTCGGCGGGCACGTAGATGGCCTGCACCGAGGTGATCGAGCCCTTCTGGGTCGAGGTGATGCGCTCCTGCAGCGCGCCCATGTCGGTAGCCAGCGTCGGCTGGTAGCCGACCGCCGACGGAATGCGACCTAGCAGCGCCGACACCTCGGAGCCCGCCTGGGTGAAGCGGAAGATGTTGTCGACGAAGAACAGCACGTCCTGTCCCTGCTCGCGGAAATGCTCGGCGACCGTGAGGCCGGAGAGCGCGACGCGCATGCGGGCACCGGGCGGCTCGTTCATCTGGCCATAGACCAGCGCGGCCTTCGAGCCGGCGGCCGAGCCGTTGACGGGCTTCTTGTTGACGCCGCCTTCGATCATCTCGTGATAGAGGTCGTTGCCCTCACGTGTGCGCTCGCCGACACCGGCGAACACCGAGTAGCCGCCGTGCGTCTTGGCGACGTTGTTGATCAGCTCCATGATCAGCACGGTCTTGCCGACGCCGGCACCGCCGAACAGACCGATCTTGCCACCCTTGGCATACGGCGCCAGCAGGTCGACGACCTTGATGCCCGTGACGAGGATCTGGGCTTCCGTCGACTGCTCGGCGAACGTTGGGGCCGGCTGATGGATGGCGCGCTTGGCGGCCGTCTTGATGGGGCCAGCCTCGTCCACCGGCTCGCCGATGACGTTCATGATGCGGCCCAGGCACTCGTCGCCGACGGGCACCGAGATCGGCTGGCCCGTGTCGGTCACATCCTGGCCGCGGGTCAAGCCCTCGGAGCTATCCATGGCGATGGTGCGCACGGTGCTCTCGCCAAGATGCTGGGCGACCTCGAGCACCAGGCGGTTGCCCTGGTTCATCGTCTCGAGCGCGTTCAGAATTTCCGGCAGGTGGCCGTCGAACTGGACGTCCACGACGGCGCCCATCACCTGCCTGATCTTGCCGACCTTGTTCGATGCCATTGCTGTCGTCCTTGTTCAGGTGTTCGGTTCTCAGAGCGCCTCGGCGCCCGAGATGATCTCGATGAGCTCTTTGGTGATGTTGGCCTGGCGCAGACGGTTGTACTTCACCGTCAGCTTATTGATCATGTCGCCGGCGTTGCGCGTGGCGTTGTCCATCGCCGTCATGCGGGCGCCTTGCTCGGACGCCGCGTTCTCCAGCAAGCCGCGGAAGATCTGCGTGGAGATGTTGCGCTTGAGGAGATAGCCGAGGATCTCGTCCTCGCTCGGCTCGTAGTCCACCGCCGCCTCGGCGCCACCTTTCGCGCCGCCCGCCCCGCCTTCGGGGATACGTGCGGGAATGAGCTTCAGCGCCGTCGGCTTCTGCGTGATGACGTTCTTGAACTCGGAGAAATACAGCGTCGCCACGTCGAACTCGCCAGCCTCGAACATGGCCAGCACCTTGTTGCCGATGTCCTCGGCATTGGCGAAGCCGATCTGCTTGATCGAGCGCAAGTCCACGCGCTCGCCGATATGACGGGCGAGATCGCGGCGCAGGTTGTCGCCGCCCTTGCGGCCGACGCACATGATCTTGACGGTCTTGCCCTCGCGCAGCAGCCGCAAGGCGTCGGCCCGGGCGAGGCGCGCAATATTCGAGTTGAAGCCGCCGCAAAGCCCGCGCTCGGCGGTCATCACGATCAGCAGGTGCACGTCGTCCTTGCCGGTTCCGACCAGCAACGGCGAGGCGCCCTGCGGATTGGCCCGGCGTGCGAGGTTGGCGAGCACCCGGTCCATGCGCTCGGCATAGGGCCGAGCCGCGGTCGCCGCATCCTGCGCGCGGCGCAGCTTGGCCGCCGCCACCATTTGCATGGCCTTGGTGATCTTGCGCGTCGCCTTCACCGAGGCGATGCGCGTGCGCATGTCTTTGAGAGAGGCCATGGGCGGCTGCTATCCGGGATGAGCCCCAGCGGGGACTTCGGTTCACATGCGGGCAGGGGACCGGGGCGAGCCCCGATCCCCGCTCATCGTCAGACGAACTGCTTCTGCACCGTCTCGACCAGGCCTTTCAGCTTGGCCGCGGTCGCATCGGACAGATCCTTCGAGGAGCGGATGTCGTCGAGAATCGCCGCGTTCGGCCCGCGCAGGCTGGACAGCAGCGCGGTCTCGAACTCCTTCACCTTCCCGAGCGGCATCGGATCGAGATAGCCGTTGGTGCCGGCCCAGATCACGCAGACCTGCTCCTCCATCTTGAGCGGCGAGAACTGCGCCTGCTTCAGCAACTCGGTCAGCCGCGAGCCGCGGTTGAGAAGGCGCTGCGTCGCCGCGTCGAGGTCGGAGCCGAACTGCGCGAAGGCCGCCATCTCGCGGTACTGCGCGAGCTCTCCCTTGATCTTGCCCGCGACCTTCTTCATCGCCTTGGTCTGGGCCGATGAGCCGACGCGCGAGACCGACAGGCCGACGTTCACGGCCGGCCGGATGCCTTGGTAGAACAGGTCCGTCTCGAGGAAGATCTGGCCGTCGGTGATCGAGATGACGTTGGTCGGGATGTAGGCCGACACGTCGTTGGCCTGCGTCTCGATGACCGGCAGCGCCGTCAGCGACCCCTTGCCCGCGGCATCGCCCATCTTGGCGGCGCGCTCGAGCAGGCGAGAATGGAGATAGAACACGTCGCCCGGATAGGCCTCGCGGCCCGGCGGGCGCCGCAGCAGCAGCGACATCTGACGGTAGGCGACGGCTTGCTTCGACAGGTCGTCGTAGATGATGACCGCGTGCATGGCGTTGTCGCGGAAGAACTCGCCCATCGCGCAGCCGGCGAACGGGGCGAGGAACTGCATCGGCGCGGGATCGGAGGCGGTCGCCGCCACGACGATCGAGTATTCGAGCGCGCCGTTCTCCTCGAGCGCCTTCACGAACTGGGCGACGGTCGAGCGCTTCTGGCCGACGGCGACGTACACGCAGTAGAGCTTCTGGCTCTCGTCGTTGCCCTGGTTCAGTGGCTTCTGGTTCAGGATCGTATCGAGCGCGACGGCGGTCTTGCCGGTCTGGCGGTCGCCGATGATCAGCTCGCGCTGCCCGCGGCCGATCGGGATCAGCGCGTCGATCGCCTTCAGGCCGGTGGCCATCGGCTCGTGCACCGACTTGCGCGGGATGATGCCCGGAGCCTTGACGTCGACGCGCGAGCGCTTGTCGGCGTTGATCGGTCCCTTGCCGTCGATCGGGTTGCCGAGCGCATCCACGACGCGGCCGAGGAGGCCCTTGCCGACCGGCACGTCGACGATCGCGCCGGTGCGCTTGACGGTGTCGCCTTCCTTGATGCCGCGGTCGTCACCGAAGATCACGACGCCGACGTTGTCGGCCTCAAGATTGAGCGCCATGCCGCGCAAGCCGCCCGGGAACTCCACCATCTCGCCGGCCTGCACGTTGTCGAGGCCGTAGACGCGGGCGATGCCGTCGCCGACCGACAGCACCTGGCCGATCTCCGACACCTCGGCCTCGCGGCCGAAGCTCTTGATCTGCTCCTTGAGGATCGATGAGATCTCGGATGCCTTGATATCCATCAGCGAACCTCTTTCATGCGTGTCTTGAGCGAGTTGAGCTTGGTGCGGAGGGACGTGTCGATCATGCGGCTGCCCATCTTGACGACGAGGCCACCGAGGAGCGCCGGCTCGACACGAGTCTCTATCTTGATGTTGCGGCCGCCAGCGGTGCCCTTCAAGGCATCCTCGAGCGCGGCCATCTGGGTCTCGTTGAGTGGGTGCGCCGAGACGACGTCGGCGGTGATCTCGCCACGGTGACGGGCGGCGATCTCGCGGAACAGCTTGACGATGTCGGCGAGAACGAACAGGCGACGGCTCTTCGCGAGCAGCTGCAGGAAGTTCATGGTCAGCTGCGAGAAGCCGGCCGCCGTCCCGATGGCGCCGATCGCCTTGCCCTGGGCGTCCGCCGCGATGACCGGGCTACGCACCATGCGCGTGAGGTCGGGGCTGTCCTTCAGCATCCCGGCCAGCGCGACGATATCCTTCTCGACCAGCTCGAGCTGACGCTCGTCCTTGGCGAGCTCGAACAGCGCAGACGCGTAGCGCCCGGCCACGGTTGCCATGATGGGTTCGTCTGTCGCCACGTCGCTCTCGCTCTCGCCGGTGATCCTGGGCCGCTGGGTCGGAAGCCGGCCTGAGACGGCCGCTGCCCGGCAGGTAGCCCATATCGGGCGCCCACGTTTAGGGAGGAGACGCCAGCGGGGACGCGCGAGCACCCCGCGCGACCACACCTCTTGCATCGGGCGCGGACTTAGCACGCGTGCCGCCCGCCTTCAACCCGATGTGATGCGGGGCGGGTTGCCGCATCGAGGTCTCGGAGCGTGGGGCTCGCATTTTCTGGTGGCGCTTCCGATGGCTAGGGCTATCAACAGGGTGACGTTGGCGCGAAAGGCGGAGACGAACGTGGCGGGACTGTCCGGGAAGCCGATGTTGCTCGTCACGCTGGAAGCGGATTCGGCGGCACGGGAGTTGATCAAGCGTCTCGTCGGCTCGGACGCCGAGATCGTGCACCTTGCGGACCTGCCGGCTGAGTGCCGGGGCGAGGCGCTTCGGCGGGCGCACGTCATGCTCGCGCGCAACACGGCCAAGGAGCTGCGTCCCGGCGAAGGCGCGCTCGCCGCCGGCATGCGGCTCGTGCAGTTCGTGACGGCGGGCGTCGACTATATCCCCCTCTCGGCGCTGGGGAACGTCCCCGTCGCTGCCAACGGTGGCGCCTACGCCGAGCCCATGGCGGAGCATGCGCTCGCCATGACGCTCGCGGCGCTGAAGCGGCTGATGATCGAGCACGCCAAGCTGGCAAGCGGCACGTTCGATCAGTTCCGCCCCAATCGCATGCTCGCTGGTGCGACGGTCGGCATCCTCGGCTTCGGTGGGATCGGCGTCGCGACGGCGCGCCTCATGCGTGCGCTCGGCGCCAGGGTGCACGCCATCAATCGCCGGGGCGCCACGGACGAGCCTGTCGACTGGATCGGCGGCGAGGATCGTCTCGGCGAGCTGCTCCAGAAGGCGGATGTGCTCCTGCTGAGCCTGCCGCTGACGCCGCGAAGCGCCGGCATGATCGGCGAGCGTGAGCTTGCGGCGATGAAGCCCGATGCCGTGCTGGTCAACCTCGCGCGAGGCGAGATCGTGGACGAGGCCGCTCTCTATGCGCACCTGGTCGCGCACCCGTCGTTCACGGCCTGCATCGATGCGTGGTGGGTGGAGCCCGTGCGACACGGCCGGTTCGAGATGAGCCACCCGTTCACGTCGCTGCCCAATGTGATCGCCTCGCCGCACAACTCGGCCTCGGTCGCCGGCTGGCGCGACATGGCGCTGACGCGGGCCGTCGAGAACGCGCGGCTCGCGCTGACCGGACGGACACCGCAGTTCCTTGTGCCACCGGAGGACCGAATGATGTGAGGCTCCGGGCAGTCGGCCTTCAGAAGCCGAAGCGGAGCCCCGTGCTCACGTAGTTCGAGCCGCCGGACACATCGTTGAC
Source organism: Hyphomicrobiaceae bacterium (assembly GCA_050249405.1). Lineage (GTDB taxonomy): Bacteria > Pseudomonadota > Alphaproteobacteria > Rhizobiales > Hyphomicrobiaceae. The sequence goes on from JBFWQN010000048.1 coordinate 16,822, forward strand.
GAGGCCGAAAATTCCGGATCGGTGGTGGATGCGGACGAATGCCTCCCAGCCCGACCGCTC
>JBFWQN010000049.1:0-16845 GCA_050249405.1 Hyphomicrobiaceae bacterium
AACCGCATCCATGCGCTCGAAGCCGAGATCGGCACGCCGCTCTTCGAGCGCCACGCGCGAGGCATGACGCTGACTGATGCAGGCCGACGCTTGCTGCCCTACGCAGATCGCCTTGCCGCCCTTTCAAATGAGGCGCTCGCTGCCGCTCGCGACAATGGCGTCGCGAAGGGGCCGCTCGCCATCGGCTCGATGGAGACCACCGCCGCGGTGCGCCTGCCGCCTCTGCTCGCCCGGTTCCACCAAAAGTGTCCGGAGGTGCAGCTATCGCTGCGCACGGGGCCGACGGCGGTGCTGGCCGAGGCCGTGATCGGCAGCACGCTCGATGGCGCGTTCGTCGCCGGGCCCATCGACCACCCCGATCTCGTCTCGACCGTTGCGTTCAAGGAGGAGCTGGTGCTGTTGACTGCGCGACGATGGAAGAACCTCGCTGCTTTGCGCGCCGGGACGCCTGCGTCAGGCCCGACCATTCTGGTGTTCCGAACGGGGTGCTCCTATCGCCAGCGGCTCGAGCAGCTTATGAGCGAGTTGGGGTGGCCGTCGGCGGCGCGCCTCGAGTTCGGCACGCTCGACGGCATCATCGGGTGCGTGGCCGCCGACATGGGCGTGACGCTGCTGCCGCGCGCTGTCGCCGAGCGCAGCGAGCAAGGCGGGGCCGTGCGCCTACACACGCTGAGTGGCACGCATCGCAGGGTCAACACTTTGTTCATTCGCCGCCGCGCCGCGCACGAAGGCTCGGCGATGCGCAGCTTCCTCGCGTGTTTGAAGTCGAGTGGGCTCGCGGTTGCGGCGTGATTGTAGCAGCCCATGCGCCCACGAATTGAGCAGCGAGCGGCTGTTCGCCCCCTGAGGCGGAAAGTGCAATCGCGCTCCGCACACCCTGCCGGAACTCGGCGTCAAAGTCGCCCGGGTAACTGCCGAAGGTCAGCACGCGGGATGGTGCATCGCAAGATTTTTTGTCAAGCCGCCAGCTAGATTTTGTGACGCGGAGAGCACACGACGTCAGATCGTCAGCGTCTCGGGATAGCCGTTGTTGGCCCGTCACGTCAGACACTGGACGGAGGCTATGGGATCAGTTCGACCTTCGGCAAGATGAGTCGGCCCTTTTTTACCAGCGCCGCGACGGGCGTCCATCGCCGTCCTCGAGCATGCGCCCGTCGGTGATGGTGATCAGTGACACCGTTTCATAAGGCGCCGTTCGCAGCGTTTGCTCGAGCACCTCGTAGCGATCGGCGTCGAAGCAATCGAACCAGGCGTCCGCGCCGATCTTGCTCGGGTAGCTCGTTCCCACCTGGCTGCCGAATTGGACGCCGAAGGCGGCGCTTTCAGCATCCAGTGCCGATTGCGGAAACCATTTGCGCGGCACCATGGGCGCCCGCGCGAACCACTTACGACCATTCGGACCGTGGCAGACGACGAGGGCAGGGTACAGGTCGGCTTCGACCAGCCGGATGGCCGTCGCGGTGATGCTGGCCGCGAATACATCGGCCAGCTCTCCAATAGCCTTGAAGGTCAGACGCTTCTGCTGCCGCGCCAGCGGCTTGAACAGGTAGTGCGGGAGCAGCAGATCGGCGGCATAGCCGTCTGCCACTCGCTCGGGCGAGGTCTCGTCGCGCGGACGGTAGTCATCGGCCCGGCAGACCAGCCGCTTGCCCTTGTGGTGATGCCAGTGCCCGAGCTCATGGGCGATGGAGAACCGGTTGCGGCGCCAGCCGCTGCGGTTGTTGACGGTGATGACCGCACGATCGCCCGCCCCAACGATGCGCGCTTCGCAGCCATCGAGCGGCTTGTACTGGACCCTCGCATTGAGGTGATAGGCGATTGCCTCGAGATCGATCTCGCCCGGCTCGCTGACGCCCAGATCCTGCAGCAATCGCTCGGCAGCAGTCAGGGCCATCACGCGTTTCCGCTACCGGCGTCGCCATCGTCAATGATTTCAAGAGCACGCAGGTCCTCGAGCATCCCGATCACATCCGCATCGGATAGCTCGCTTTCTTTGCGCGCTGCCATCGTCAGCTTTTGCAGGGTCGATGGGGTCTGCAAGATGTCGTGCAGCCGCTTTCTTGCCGCGGTGATGTCGATCGGTGCAGACGCATAAACTGCCATCGCTTTCGTCCGCGCTGCGCCAGCCTTGGCCGCCGCGAGCTTGCTCTTGTTCGCTGCCAATACGCTGCGCTCGAACAGGGCGCGCATGTCGGCTGCAAGCTTGTGCGGATCGCCGCCGGTTTCCCGGACCTCGGCCAGCACCTCCTGATCGGATGCCGCCAGCACGTCGTCGACAAGGGCATCAGCCAGCCGGTCCAGCGCGTCACGAGCGTCGCTTTTCTTTCCGGTCATAGCTTCCACCCTTCAGGATACGCCTTCTCGATCCTGCGCCGGACCAGCCGACGCTTGCTGTTGTATGCCGTCGCCTCCAGCCCGCACAGCGCGCGCAATTCCTCTCCGTCGATGCCGTCCATCAGACCCTCGGCGATGACCTGCGCGTGCTCGTCGTCCGCAAACAGCGCCAGAATAGCGCGGCGAACCTCCGCCACGGTCTCATTACTGACCATGCGCTGCTCGGCGTTCGGGCTCGCGTCCGGAAACGCGAAGGCCACCTGGCCGGCTTCTTCAGAGGCGCTTGCCGATACCAGAGCCAGCCGGTGCTCGACCTTCTCGCCCTCGCCATGGGCAATGCTGCGCATTGCCTCTGCGAGGAATTTAACGACCGTGATGTCGGCCGGACAGTGCCTGCCATCCATCGCCCGCGCAAACGCCTCCTGCAACAGGTCTTCTGGCCCGATCGGCCGCCCAGCCGAGTAGGACACGGCCACCTTGTTGAGCCGTATCCAGTCCGCCGGAGACAGCGCCCGGATCGCCTTGAGGATTTCGTCGCTGCCCAGCACGGCTTTCTCATGCCCCGAATGCAAACCCCGCATCTCCCTGCTGGCCGGCCCCTGACACCCTATGCGGGAAAAAAATGATCCTCGGACATCGGCCCTGATGTCCGAGCCCACGGCTGTGATCCGCATGGGTCGATAAGGACGCACCAGTTCCTCGTCGGTCCGATCACAAACCGGTCAGGAGACCAAGATGATCTACGCTATCAACTACGACCTCAAGAAGCCCGGCCAGGACTATACGGAGCTGCACGAGGCCATCAAGGCATGCGGCACCTGGTGGCACTATCTCGGCTCCACTTGGCTCGTCGACACGTCGCTGAGTGCCGCCGGCATCTGGCAGAAGCTCGCCCCGCACGTCGACAAGAACGACCGCGTGCTGGTGATCGGCGTCACCCGTGACTACCAGGGCTGGCTCTCGCAGGATGCGTGGGACTGGATCAATGCGCGCTCCTCCAAGCTCGCTGCCTGAGGAGACCGTCCATGCGCATTCAAGGTGCCGTCATTCGTGAGCAGGGCCAGACCTTCGCCGTCGTCGTGGTCAAGCCGCACGTTGTTCAATCGGGCGCAGCCGCCGCCGATGCCATCCGTAGCTTCGCGCCGGTGTTCGGCGTCCCTATAGTCCTGATGGCGCAGGATGGTCGTGGCCGTCCGACGTTCTACGGGCGGCCGGATATCGCGCGGTTCATGGCCTCGGTGCCGCTCCATGCGGTCCCCTGGCGAGAGTACACGGTCAACTGAGCCGGGTAGCATGTATGGGTGGTTTGTCCCCGTGCCGCAAGCGCGGGGACACGATCGGCAACCTCGGTCAATTCATCCTCGACGGTCGTTCCCTGTGGCGAAGCGGCCATTGCAAGCCATGTGGGAGATGGATCTTCTCATAGTTGCGCCGACGGCCGCTTCCTCTGCATTGCCGACGGCAACGCGCTCATCGTGCACGCTAGGCTCTGTTGACATTCATCGGAGCCAAATCATAGCGGCGGCGAGACAGAGCATCGAGTGGAAGTTGCGAGCGAGCTTGTCGAAGCGTGTAGCGATGCGCCTGTAGTGCTTGAGCTTGTTGAAGAAGCACTCGATGCGGTAGCGCAGCTTGTAGGCATCCTCGTCGTAGGCGATCTCGGCCTTTCGCGAGCTGAGCGGCGGGATAACGACGTCGACCTCGGCTTCGGCAAGGAGGATGCGGAAGTGATCGGAATCGTAGCCTTTATCGGCAACCACGCTGATGAGCGCGAGGCCATCGACCAGGTTGGCCGCCTCGGTCGACTCGTGCACTTGCCCTGCCGTGAGGATCAGCCGAAGCGGATTGCCGAGAGCGTCGACGGCCGCGTGGATCTTCGTGCTCAGGCCCCCGCGCGAGCGGCCGATGGCTTGACCATCGCCCCCCCTTTTGCGCCGCTGGCGTGCTGGTGCGCGCGCACGATGGTCGCGTCGATCATGATGCGCTCGAAGTCGGGATCATCGGCCAGGGCCTTGAAAAGATGCTCCCATCGGCCCGCGCGCGACCAGCGCATGAAGCGCGTGTACACGCTGTTCCACTTGCCGAACTCGTCGGGCAGAAACCGCCACGGAGCGCCCGAGCGCAAGATCCACAACACGCCATCGACGAACAGCCGGTTGTCCTCGCCGTGCCGGCCTTTGTCGCCTTCCTTACCCGGAACAAGAGGCTCGATGCGCGCCCACTGCGCGTCCGTGAGTTCCCGCCGAATCAAGATCGCCTCCCTCAGTTGCGATCTTGAATCACAATGGCGAGTCCGAGGGAATTCCCTAATGTCAACAGAACCTAGCATCTTGTGTTTTGCTGTTTGACTTTCTCCTCCTCCGCATGGGCCGTACGTCTGGCGATCATGAACCCGCACCGGAGGTCGAGATGATGAAGGTACTTACCCTCCCGCGCCGCGTCGTTTGGCTGGAGAGCGAACCGGCTGCAGCGCAGCAAATCTGGCGGGACCGAAGGGAGAAGTCGCCGCGGTCACGAGACAGCAAGGATTGGCGACGAGGTTCGGCCGGTGCCCCCACGGGTGCCGAGCACTGTTGTCAGGACGCATCACTGGCGGTCAAAAGTGCTTGGCTTTTTTTGAAGAAAGTGTAAGCCAGTAAGCTGATTTTTGGGGATTTCAAGGTTCGCGGGGGGGCAGGTTTTCTCCTTAGTATCAATGGCCGGAGCGGGGAGATGCGCACTCCTGACCCCGAGTCCCCCAGGCTTGGGGTCGTTCGCGGCATTCCCGGTGAGCGCAACTATTCGTCACGTGGACAGCGGGTGGACAGCGAGCCGCTGGGACCAGCGCGGAGAGAACTCCCAATTTCCTTTAACCCATTAATTTCATTGGCGCGCCGGGAAGGATTCGAACCCACGACCTTCTGATCCGTAGTCAGATGCTCTATCCAGCTGAGCTACCGGCGCTTCTCCGGACGAAAACCGGAACGGGTCACCGCGAACACGACGACCCGGGAGGCGCTTTCTTAGTCGCTCGATGGCGTGAATGCAAGGCGAAACGCTGGCCCGCGTCGGATTGGCTGAGCGAGTCCGGGAGAAGGCGGCCGGTCTGGCAGGCGCCGGCGCATTTCGCGGTCTCGCGGTCTATTCCGCCGCCTGCTCCAGAGCCGCGAGGCGAGCAGAGGGGCGGACCCTGGCCGATGCCGCTGTCAGATGGGTCGCTGTCGAGGCGATGCCGAGGCAAGCCGAGAGCGTCCTGCCTGCTTCGGTCGAATGAACGATGATCAAAAAAATCCGTCGCCGGACCGGTGCGTGCAATCCGCGTTCAGTGCGTCGCTCCGCAAGCCGGGGAGCAGAGGCTGTCGCGATACCGACTGATCATCTCGAATTTGATCTAAATTTTCGGAGTGATCATGACGGTTCCTCCGTACCCTTGCGATAGCCTGCCTCTCGTCGCCTGGGGGAGGGTTCGGGTCGTGACGCACGCGAGAAACAAGCTATCGGTCTTCGCCGACAACAAGGATGGCAGCGGCGCCATGCTGTTCGCGATCCTGGCTGGGCCGGCGATCGGCATCATCGGCCTCGGCATCGACACGGGCCGGGCGCTCAGCGCCAGCAGCAGGCTGCAAGTGGCCGTCGAGGCGGCTGTGGTCGCCGGAGCCAAGGACCCGACCAACGCCATCGAGGCAGCCAACGTCACGTTCGACGTCAAGCGGACCACCATCGGCAATTATGCCCTGACGTCGAGCTTCGCATTCAACGAGAGCGGCGACCTCGTCGGCAATGCGAGCGCCGATATCCCGACGACGATCATGCAGGTTACGCACGTCGACAAGCTCTCGATCAATGCGAGCGCGGTCGCCAAGGCCGGCTCGACGACGACGCGGGTCACGGAGACGATCGAGCGGCAGATCGTCGTTCCCGGGCAACCGCACTGAACCCACGTGCTCGACGCAATCGCGACGGAAACCCTGAAGCCGATCAAGAGCACCGATCTCGACGCCACTGCCTGCGAGAGGAAGAAGCCGCTGGTTGATGACGAGACGATCACCGTCACGGAAACGGTTGCCAAAGAGGTCGCGACCGTCGTTCCGGGAAAGATCACGCAATAGGCCACCCGGCAGGGTGGAGCATCGATCGAAAGCCATCGGGAAACACGGGAGCACAATGTCATGATAACGACAGCCATCTGGATGCTGGGTATCAGCAGCTCGGTCGCCATCGCCGTGATCGCGGCCGCGACGCAGAGCTACTATCCTCACATGGCCATCTCGGCGCTGGTCAGCATCCTGATCGCGCTCGCCGCTTTCCGAGAGCTGCGCCAGCCTCAGCCTGGCGATGTGACCGGGCGGCCCGACATGCCACTCAGGCACATCGGGCTGATCTGCGCCTGGGGCAGCCTGACGATCGTCGCGACCTATGCCTTCGACATTCTGTCGTGGTCGGGATGGTGGCGCGCCTTCCTCTTCCTGCTCGCCGTTGCAGGCGCCTCGCTGAGCCTGTCGACAGCCATGCGCAAGGCGCGAGAGGAAGGCCAGGCCGACCAGGGCCTGCTCAGGCTGACGCAGAGCTTCGCCATCGTCCTGATCCTCGCCATGTTCGCGGCCGTCGCCGACATGTCCCTCGGCGGACACGTGTCGAACTCCGGCGCAGCGAGCGAGCTCAGCCGGGGTCATCAGGACTGGGCTGCGAGAAACGTCTTTTTCTTCGGTGCTTTCGCCATCGCCTTCCTGAGTGGCGCGGCATTCAAAGAGACCATCCGGATGCTCAATCCCAGCCAGACGGTGACGCAGTAGCCGGCCGACCCACCAAGGCTACCGCGCCGGCTGACGCGGTGCCGCGATGACAAGGGCGGCCGGGGACGACCCGGCCGCCCGGCGTTTCTAAAGACCCGTCAGGCGCCCGCGACGCGTGCCTTCCTCAGGGCCTCGATCTCCGACTGCGGCTTGCCGAGCCAGCTCGAAAGCACCTCCGCGGTGCTCTCGCCGAGGAGCGGCGACGGCTTCACCTCGGCCGGCTGTCCGTCGTGCCGCACGGGCCAGGCCGGCATCTTGAAGCTGCCGACTTTCGGATGATCCATCGTCTGCATGATGGCGCGCTCGTCGAACGTCGTGTCCGCGATGAGCTCCATCGTGTCGAGCACGGCGCCGGCAGGGATGCCAGCCTCGCCCACGGTCCGCATGGCGTCGTGCTTGGTCTGCGTCCGCGTCCAGGCCGAGACGATGGCGTCGACCTCCTTCTCGCGCTCGGCCCGGGCAGCCGTGGTCGAGAAGCGGGGATCGTCGGCGAGCTCCGGCCGCCCGATGACGCGAGCGAGCCGCTTCCAGTGCTCCTCGTTGCCGCGGCTCGTGTAGATGTAGACCCAGTCGTTCGGCCCGCCCGGCTTGCACGGATAGATGCCGCCCGGCGAGGTGACGCCGGACAGCATCTTGGCGCCCGCGCGGCCCGCCACCACGCCCGTCCGCGCCTGCGTGGCGAACGCGATACGGATGTAGTGCAGCATGGCGTCCTGCATGGCGACCTGCAGGCGCTGGCCCTTCCCCGTCCGCTGCTTCTCGACGTAGGCCGACAGGATCGAGATGGCGAGCAGCATGCCCGTGCCGGTGTCGCCGATGGTGGCGCCGGGCTTGACCGGGGGCCCGTCCGGCGCGCCGGTGATGCTCATGACGCCGCCGCAGGCCTGCGCAATCATGTCGAAGGCGAGGTTCTGCTCGTAGGGGCTGCCCTCGCCGAAGCCTTTCACCTGCGCATAGATCAGCCCGGGATTGAGCTTCGACACGACGTCCCAGCCGAGGCCCAGCCGCTCGATGGCGCCGGGTGCGAAGTTCTCGACCATGACGTCGGCCTTGGCGGCGAGGTCGAGCACGAGCTTCTTGCCCTCGGCCGACTTGAGATCGACGGTGATCGACTTCTTGTTGGCGTTGAAGATGAGGAAATAGGTGCTGTCCTTGTCGGGGCTGCCGAACACGGCGGCGCGCCCGGGATCGCCGAGCTTCGGGTTCTCGACCTTCACCACCTCGGCGCCCATCCAGGCGAGCGCCTCGGTGCACGACGGCCCCGCCTCGAACTGCGAGAGATCGAGCACGCGAAGGCCTTTGAGGCACTCGAGCGGCTTGGGTGTCACGGACATCTTGAGTCTCCTCGTTGAAGCCAATGGGTGAGCCTAGGCGGCAGATGGGCGCCTTGCCAATGCGGGCTCGCGCGACCGGGGTGTTGTCCGCCGGGCTGTTGCAGGCCGGGCTTGTGTCGCCCGCCGTCGTCGGTCAACCTGCGGGCCTGCAACGACATCGAGGCTCCCCGCATGACCCAGCCGCTCGCACTCGCCGGCATTCGCGTGATCGACATTGGCACGCTCATCGCCGGGCCGTTCGCCGCAACCATGCTGGGCGACTTCGGCGCCGAGGTGATCAAGGTCGAGCAGCCGGGCCGGGGCGACGCGCTGCGCGGCACGCCGGTCGACGGCAAGGCGGTCCGCTCCGGCAACTGGCTGGTCGAGGGGCGCAACAAGAAGTCCGTGACGCTCGATCTGCGGCAGGCGGCGGGCCAGGCGGTGCTGAAGGAGCTGATCGCCAAGGCGGACGTGCTGGTCGAGAACTTCACGCCCGGCACGCTGGAGAAATGGGGCCTCGGCTGGGACGCGGTGCACGCCATCAACCCGCGCCTCGTCATGACGCGGGTCTCGGGCTACGGCCAGAAGGGTCCCTATTCCAAGCGCTCCGGCTACGATCGCATCGCGCTGGGCTTTTCCGGCTACATGTACCCGACCGGCTTTCCGGACCGCTTTCCGGTGCGCCCCGCGTTCGCCACCGCCGACTACAACACGGGCACGTTCGCGGCGCTCGCCACCATGTTCGCGCTCTATGCGCGCGACGCGGGCGGCCTCGGCAAGGGCCAGCTCATCGATCTCGGCCTCTACGAGGCGCCGTTCCGCATCACCGCCGACATGATGGTCGACCATGCGCGCACCGGCGCCATCCGCGAGCGCATCGGCAACAGGAACCCCACGTTCTCGCCCGCGGGCACCTTCGAGACGAGGGACGGCCGCTATGTGCAGATCGCGGCGGGTGGCGACGGCGTATGGCCTCGCCTTGCGGCTGCGATCGACCGGCCGGAGCTCGCCGAGGACCCGCGCTACAAGACCAGCAAGGCGCGCATCGAGCGGGCCGACGAGCTCGAGGCGCTGCTGGCCGAGTGGATCGGCCGGCACGACTTCAAGGAGATCGAAGGCCGGCTCGTTGGCGCCAACGTGCCGTTCGGCGGCATCTATACGGCAGCCGACATCGCGGTCGATCCCCACTTCGCTGCGCGGGAGAATATCGCCTAGGTGCCGGATCCGGAGCTTGGCACGGTCACCATGCCAGCCGTTGTGCCGCGCCTCGAAGGCACACCCGGCCGCATCGCGCACGCCGGTCCGCCCATCGGCTCGCACAACGACGAGATTTATCGCGGTCTGCTCGGGAAGTCGGACGCGGAGCTGGCACGCCTGAAAGCCGAGCGCGTCATCTGAGCCTTCTACCGGCCGGTGCCGCGCCATCCGGCCATAGTCCAAAATCTCGAGGTATTGATCATGAGCCTTGCCACGGTCCGTCCCGAGGAGGTCGGCCTTTCCTCCTCCCGCCTCGCTCGCATCTCCGATTGGATGCGACTGCAAATCGATCGTAGCCGTACGGCCGGCATCGTCACGCTGGTCGGTCGGCGCGGAAAGACGGCCTTCCTCGACGTCGCCGGCAAGGCCGATCTGGCGCGCGGCACGCCGATGGCCGCCGATACGATCTTCCGCATCTACTCGATGACGAAGCCGCTCACGAGCGTCGCCATCATGATGCTCTACGAGGAAGCGCGCTTCCAGCTCGACGATCCCATCAGCCGCTTCATTCCGGCCTTCGCCGGGAGCCGAGTGATGACCGGCGGCAGCCGCGGCAAGATCGAGACGGTGCCGGCGGCGCGTGACATCACGTTCCGCGATCTGCTGACGCATACCTCCGGCCTCAGCTACGGCTTCATGGAGGCGACGCCGGTCGACGGCCAATACCGGGCGCAGAAGATCGATTTCCAGACGCAGGACACGAGCCTGAAGGAGCTGGTGGAGAAGGCGGCGGGCGTGCCGCTGCTCGCCCATCCGGGCACGCGCTGGAACTACTCGATCGCGACCGATGTGCTCGGATATCTCGTCGAGGTGATCTCGGGCATGCCGTTCGAGCGCTTCCTCAAGGAGCGCGTCATCGATCCGCTGAAGCTCGCCGACACGGATTTCCATGTGCCGGAGGCCAAGCACGCGCGTCTCGCCGCCAACTACGCTCCCGACGGCAAAGGCGGGCTGCAGGTGATCGACGACCCGGCGCAGAGCCGCTACCTGAAGCCGCGCCGCGTCAACTCGGGCGGCGGTGGCCTCGTCTCGACGGCGGCCGACTACGCCCGGTTCTGCCAGTTCATGCTGCAGAAGGGCGAGCTCGACGGCGTGCGTCTCCTCGGCCGCAAGACGGTCGAGCTGATGACCATGAACCACCTGAAGGGCGACATGGCCGACATGGGCACGGCGCGCTTCTCGGAGACGACCTACGAGGGCATCGGCTTCGGCCTCGGCTTCTCGGTCATGATCGATCCGGCCAAGGCGCAGATCGTCGGCACGCCCGGCGAGTATGCCTGGGGCGGGGCCGCCTCGACGGCGTTCTGGGTTGACCCGCGCGAGGAGATGTACGTCGTGTTCCTCACGCAGCTCATGCCGTCCTCGACCCATCCGTTCCGCCGCGAGCTCAGGGTGCTGAGCTACCAGTCGATCGTCGAATGACGATAGCCGGGCCTTGGCCGGCGCCGTGTGGGTCGGCGTAGGGAAGGCGGCCGGCCGAGCCGGTCCGCCTCTCCGATGGTTTACGCGCTCGCCTTGTCGAGTGCGGCCAGCGTCTCCGGGTCGAGCTGCAGACGGGTCGAGCCCAGGATGTCGGCGAGCTGCTCCTTCGTCGTCGCGCTGGCGATCGGGGCCGCGATGCCGGGCTGCGCGAGCAGCCAGGCGAGTGCCACCTGCGCGAGCGTCGCATTGTGCTTCCTGGCGCCGTCGTCGAGCGCCTTCAGCACGCCGAGGCCTTTCGCATTGAGGTACTTGCCCGCGCCCGCCGCACGCGCCTTGCCGGCGAGGTCGGCCTCGGTGCGGTACTTGCCGGTGAGGAAGCCGGAGGCCAGCGAGTAGTAGGGGATGACGCCGATCTGCTCCTTCACGCAGAGGTCCTGCAGCGCCCCCTCGTACTCCTTGCGCTCGACGAGGCTGTAGAGCGGTTGCAGCGTCTCGTAGCGCGGAATGCCGGCCTTGGCGCTTGCCGCGAGCGAGGCGCCGAGGCGCTCGGCATTGAAGTTCGAGGCGCCGACGACGCGCACCTTGCCCGCCTTCACGAGCGCGGCGTGCGCCTCCATCGTCTCCTCCGGCGCCGTGACGTTGTCGTCGCGATGCGACTGGTAGAGGTCGATGTGATCCGTCTGCAGCCGCTTCCGCGAGTCCTCGACGGCCTGGAGAATGTAGGCCTTGGACAGCCCCTTCTTGTCCGGGGCCATCTCGAGCCCGCACTTCGAGGCGAGGATCACCTTCGAGCGGTTGCCCCGTGCCTTGAACCAGTTGCCGATGATGATCTCGCTCTCGCCGCCCTTGTTGCCGGGCTTCCACTTCGAATAGACGTCGGCGGTGTCGACGCAGTTGAAGCCGGCGTCGAGGAACTGGTCCAGCAGCGCGAACGAGCCCTTCTCGTCCACCGTCCAGCCGAAGACGTTGCCGCCGAAGACGAGCGGGGCGATCTCGAGGCTGCTCTTGCCGAGCTTGCGTTTCTGCATGGTCGTCTGGGCTCCGTTCGGTTTGGCTGTCGTCTGCTCGTGCGGGCTCGTGCTCACACGGGCGAGGCGAGGAATACGGGGATGCGCCGCGTGGTCTTCCTCTGATAGTCCTCGTAAGGCGGATAGGCGGCGACGGCGAGCTTCCAGAGGCGGGCTCGCTCCGTCTCGTCGGTCACCTCGCGCACGCGCATCTGCCACACCTCGGTGTGGTCGCGGAGCTGGATATTGGGGTCGGCGCGCAGGTTGCTCACCCACTCGGGGTCCTTCGGCGCACCCCCCACCGACGCGACGAGCACGTAGCTGTCGCCGTCCTTCACCCGCATCAGCGGCGTCTTGCGGATGGAGCCGGTCTTGTTGCCGGTATGCGTGAACAGGATGCAGGGCAGCCCCGTGTCACGCAGCGTCGTGCCCTTGGTTCCTCCGCTCGATTCGTAAAGCTCCACCTGCTCGCGCACCCAGTCGCGCGGAGACGGGATGTAAGTGGGCATGAGGCTCGATCCTTCCGGTCGCAATGAAGTGACCCCGCGCGCGAAAGGGCGTCTTTCGGCCGGGGCCAAACGCGCGGGCGGGAACGGGGCATGGTCGTGGACAATGCGGCAAGGTGCAAGCCCGTGTCGAGACGGCGGGCGAGTGGACGATGAAGCCGCACCCTGCCGCGCGTGCCGGCAACAAGCCGCTAACCTCATATTAGAGAGTAGGCAGCACATTAACCACGGGTCGGGCGGGTTGTCCGCTGCCCGGTGACCTGCGGATGCAACCGTAGGCCGGCCGGCAGCGAGTGCGGTTGGGGTCGTCGGCGCTTGAAGCCTGGAGTGTCCATATCAGAGCCGCCCCGCGGCTTCGGCGGGTCCGCGGCGGCGCCGGGCGCGGCCAGAGCGCCGTTGCGCGAGGTCCGGGAGGCCCGCGAGCGACTGGTCCAGCGCGCCGACATCAGGCCGGAGTTCCAGTACGAGCTGGTCTCGATGTTCGTGCGCAACGAGCTCGGCGCCATTGCGACAATCCAGCTGCTCGCCGTCATCTTCTCTCTCGCCTCGATGTTCTGGGCGCCGATCGGCGAGGCGATCGCCTGGCTGCTGCTCGTCATTTTTGCGAAAGTTGCCCTGCTCGAGCTCTGCCGACGCTTCCTCGCGACGCCCAGGGCCGACGTCGATGTGAATCTATGGACACGCCGGCTCGTGCTCGCCGAGCTGATCGGCGGCTTGGTCTGGGCGGGCTTTGCTCTCGTCGGCCACAACACGACCGACGCGGCTAGCCACGTCTTCATTTTCGCCTCGCTGATCGTCGTGCTCGCCATCCGCATGACGTTCGCCTCGACAGTGATGCCAATTCTCTATGTCGGCACCATCCCGATGACGATCGCGGTGGTTGCGCGCCTTCTTCTGCTCAACCATCCGTTCTATTGGGCGATGGCCTCGATGGCGGTGGGTGTGCACGTCTACTTCGTGTTCCTCGCCAAGGGCCTCAACTCGACGGCGCTCGCCATGCTCGAGTTCAGGGCCGAGAAGGACGCCCTCATCGCCGAGCTGGAGAAGGAGAAGGCGATCTCCGACGAGGCCCGGCGGCGGGCCGAGGCCGCCAATGTGGCCAAGTCTCGCTTCCTCGCCACCATGAGCCACGAGCTGAGGACGCCTCTCAATGCCATCCTCGGCTTCTCCGAGGTGATGAAGGCCGAGGTCATGGGCTCGCTGCAGAACCCGCTCTATAAGGAGTATGCCGGCAATATCCACGACAGCGGCCGCCACCTTCTGCACCTGATCAACGAGATTCTCGATCTGTCGCGCATCGAGGCCGGGCGCTACGAGCTGCACGAGGAGGCGGCGCGCCTCGCCGACATCGCCGAGGACTGCCATCGCCTCCTCAAGCTGCGTGCCGAGAGCAAGGGCCTGAGGCTGATCCTCGATTTCGAGGATCGGCTGCCGCTGATCTGGGTCGACGAGCGGGCTATCCGCCAGATCGTTCTCAATCTGCTGTCCAACGCCATCAAGTTCACGCCGAAGGGTGGCAGCATCACCATCCGCATCGCGTCGGCGTCGGGGGGCGGCCAGACGGTTTCGGTGAAGGACACGGGGCCGGGCATTCCGAAGGACGAGATTCCGAAGGTGCTGCAGGCCTTCGGACAGGGCTCCCTCGCCCACCAGACCGCCGAGGGTGGCACCGGGCTGGGGCTCCCCATCGTGCAGAACCTCGTCGAGCTGCACGGCGGCACGTTCGAGTTGCTCTCCGAGCTTCGCAAAGGCACCGAGGCCCGCTTCGAGCTGCCGCGCCAGCGCGTCTTGCAGGCGCTGCCCCCGCTGCAGCCGCCGGGCAGCGAGCGGCACGGCCCGCCGCGCAAGCCGCAGGCCATCGAGACGACCGCGGCGGTGCTGGATGCGCCCCGCCGCAAAGCGCGGCTGCGGTCGGTTGCCACCGCGTCGGCTGGCACCGCCCGCTGAACGTGCCGTCCCGCTGTTGTGGAACGCGGGCGGGCCGGCGGCCGAGGCGCTCACCGGCGCGACCGTGCGGACGGCGGATTGTGCCAAAGCCGGTCACTGCCTAAATTATGCTCCAACATGGACGCACGGTTCCCGTTGCCGTCGGCAGGGGACTTGCCGGCATCGGCAGCGGCGACGGAGCAATGCGCAATGCCGGTCGAGACACCCTGCATCGGCGTCTGCCAGATCGACCGCATATCCGGCCTGTGCACGGGATGCCGGCGAACGCTGGCGGAGATCGCGGGCTGGGCACGATTCTTGCCGAAGGAGCGAAGGCGCATCATGAGCGAGCTGGCGGGTCGCCGGCTTCCGGGCGCAGGAGAGCTGGAATGATCCGCGTTCTCGTTTTCGTGCTTCTGGCGGTCGCTGCGGCCGTGGCGGTTCTCATGTCGGGTGGCGGCTGGCCGGTGCCCCACCACCTGATGGAGGTGCTGGGCACCGAGGCGGGCGAGCTTGCTGCGCTCGCGGCGGCGCTGGCGCTGCTGGTGATCGTGATACCGGGCGCGCTCGGCGGCTACCGGGGGCGCGTCGCCACCGCGTTTCGCGACGCCGTGACCTGGACGCTGCTCGGCGTGGTGCTGATCGGTGGCTACAGCTATCGCGAGGAGCTGGGCCGGATCGCCTACCGCATCGCCGGGGAGCTGTCGCCGCCCGGCGCGGCACTCAGTGTCGAGCAGCGGCCGGCCGGCGAGCGCGCCGTGCGCATCCGCCGGCGCGGCGACGGGCACTTCGTGGCCCGCGTATCGGTCGACGGGGCGAGCGTGCAGATGCTGGTCGACACGGGAGCCTCCACCGTGGTCCTGCGCCAGTCGGATGCCCGTCTGCTCGGCGTCGATACGCGGAACCTTCGCTACTCCGTGCCCGTACAGACCGCGAATGGCCTGGCTTACGCCGCCCATGCCCGCCTCGGCGCCGTGGCGATCGGCTCGATCACGCTCGCGCACGTGGATGCCCTGGTCGCCCAGCCCGGCGCTCTCAAGGAAAGCCTGCTGGGTATGAGTTTCTTAAGCCGCCTCCGGTCATATGAGTTCGCCGGGGAGTACCTGACCTTCAGGAACTAGCGCCGCTTGTCGGCGTCTGCTGCCCCGCGTGACGCGAATGCGGGCATCAGCGATGGTCTCCTCGGGCCTAAACAATCTCGTCAGGCTCGTCGGCGGATGGGCGGTAGCGCTCGGCGTGACGGCGGCCGTGATCATGCACTTCGACGAGGTGCGCACCGCGCTGGGCCTCAAGCTGGAGCCCGAGGACTTCGGTGTGGCGGCCTCCGCGCCGCGCGCCGAGCCTGAGGTGCGCGAGGTCATCCGCTACGTCGAGCGCGAGCCAGAAGGGGCGGACGGACGCCCCCGGCAACGCCGCGCGAGCCGGCCGGCCTCAGCGCCCGAGCAGCCCCTGTTCACCCGCTCCGCCGAGCTCCGGCGTGGCTACGACGGTCATTTCCACGCCGATGCGACCATCAACGGGCGCACGATCCCCGTGCTGGTCGACACCGGAGCGACGCTCGTCGCGCTGAGCTACGAGGATGCCCAGGCCGTCGGCATCTCGCCGCCGGCGAGCGCTTTCCGCTACGTCTCGAATACGGCCAACGGCCAGGCCCGCTTCGCCCGCGTCACGCTCGATCAAGTCCGCATCGGCAACGTGCTCGTGCACAATGTCGCGGCGGCGGTCAGCCAGCCCGGCAAGCTCGGCACCACCCTTCTCGGAATGTCCTTCCTCGGTCAGCTGCGCATGGAGATGAAGGGCGGCACCCTGGTTCTCGAGCAATAGGGTGCATCCGGATGCTCCGTTAAGCAGCACATTCGACCGTTTTCGGCCTGCCCTCGACCGCGCCGGCGATTTGCGCTAGCGGTCGCCAGCCTCTCCTCCTGCCCGACGAGGACCCCCATGCTGCCGAAGCCCCGCGCCGACCTGAAGCCCAACACCGCCGACTTCGAGCGGCTCCCGCTCGTCAAGCCGACGGGCTTCCGCGAATACGACGCGCGCTGGCTTTTCCCGCAGGAAATCAACCTGATGGGGCTGAATGCGATCGGGCTGGGCCTCGCGACGCTGGTCCGGCGCCGTGGCGTGGCGCCTCGTTTCGTGGTCGGCCACGATTTCCGCTGGTACTCGGCGAGCGTCAAGCAGGCGCTGATGACCGGCCTTCTCGCCGGTGGCGCCGAGGTGAACGATATCGGCCTCGCGCTGTCGCCGATGGCCTATTTCGCCCAGTTCGCCCTCGACGTGCCCTGCGTCGCCATGGTGACGGCGAGCC
>JBFWQN010000050.1:0-16816 GCA_050249405.1 Hyphomicrobiaceae bacterium
CGGCCCTCTCGTGAAGCCGGCGCGCCTCAGCCGGTTCCCGCCTCGATCTTGCCGCGTCCCTGTGCCGCTCCGGACCAGTCGCGATTGACACCGATCCACAGCAGGAAGGGCGAGGCGACGAAGATCGACGACCACGTGCCGATCACGATGCCGAACAGCATGGCGAAGGAGAAGCCACGGATGACGGCCGTGCCGAAGACATAGAGCGCGAGCACGGCGATGAACGTCGTCGAGGCCGTGAGCACCGTCCGCGACAGCGTCTCGTTGATCGAGAGATCCATCAGCTTCTCGAGATCCATGCGCTTGTACTTGCGCAGGTTCTCCCGGATGCGGTCGAAGACGACGACGGTATCGTTGATCGAGTAGCCGGCCAGCGTCAGCACGGCGGCCACCTCCGACAGCCCGAACTCCAGGTTGAGCAGGCTGAACGCCCCGAGCACGATGACCGTGTCGTGGACGAGCGCCAGGATCGCCGCCACGCCGAACTGCCACTCGAAGCGGAACCATATGTAGAGAAGAATGCCGAGGATGGCGCTGACCACCGCAAGGAGGCCGGCCTGCTTCAACTCGTCCGAGACGGCCGCACCCACCACCTCGGTCCGCCGGATCACGATGTCCGGCTTGAGCGCCGCCTCGATGCGAGCCAGCGCCGCCTGCTGCGCCTTGTCGTCGGTGCCGCGCTTCTCGACGCGGATCAGCGCATCCGTCGGTGAGCCGACGCCCTGGATCTGCACGTCGCCGACATCGATCTTGCCGAGCCGGGTACGCAGCGCCGCGACATCGATCGGCCCGGTCGTGCTCTGCACCTCGAACAGCGAGCCGCCTTTGAAATCGACGCCGAAATTCAGCCCCTTGGTGAAGATGAGCACGAGGGAGAGCACCGCCAGCACCCACGAGATGCCGATGCACCAGTTGCGGTAGCTCATCACCGGGAACTTGGTGTTGTGCGGCCAGAAGTCGACACCCTTGAAGGCCATGACGGACTGTTCCTGCTGTCTAACGGCGCGTCAGAGCGGCGCCGCGATGCGTCGCGACCGCTGGTGGCGGACCCACTCGGCGACCAGCAGCCGCGTCACGACGAAGGCGGTGAAGACGGTCGTCAAGATCCCGATCGACAAGGTGACGGCGAAGCCGCGCACGGGCCCGGAGCCGAGCCAGAACATGACGAGCCCGGCAATGAGGGTCGTCAGGTTGGAATCGATAATGGTCCCGAACGCGGTCTTGAAGCCGGAGTCGATGGCCGCGATGGGTGTCTTGCCGTTGCGCAAATCCTCGCGGATGCGCTCGTAGATCAGCACGTTGGCATCGACCGCCATGCCGACCGTGAGCACGAGGCCGGCGATTCCGGGCAACGTCAGCGTCGAGCCGATCAAGCTCATGATCCCGACGATAAGAATGAGGTTGAAAAACACGGCGATGATGGCGAACACGCCGAACAATCCGTAGGCGAAGATCATGAACCCCACGACCCCGACCGTGCCGACGAGTGCTGCAAGCTTGCCGGCCGCGATCGAATCCGCGCCCAGCGAGGGCCCGACCGTGCGCTCCTCGGCGATGGTGAGCTTGACGGGCAGCGCGCCGGACCTCAGCTGCACGGCCAGCGTATTGGCGCTTTCCACCGTGAAATTGCCGGAAATCTGCCCGGTGCCACCGAGAATGGCGGTCTGGATGACCGGCGCCGACAGCACCTTGTCGTCCAGCACGATGGCGAACGGACGTCCGACGTTGGCCTGGGTGAAGCGTCCGAATTTGCGCGAGCCGGACTGGTTGAAGCGGAACGTGATGATCGGCTGGCTCGTCTGCTGGTCGAAGCCCGGCTGCGAATCCACCAGCTCGTCGCCGGGCACCACCGGCGTCTCGCGGAGCAGGTACGGCGGCCCCCCCGGGTCATCCGACGGATAGATGCGCCAGCCCGCGGGCGGACGGCCCTGCTGGCGCACGTCGTCGACCGACATCTGCTGGTTGACCTCGTGGAACGACAGCCGCGCCGTCTTGCCGAGCAAATCCTTGAGCTGGGTCGTGTCCTGCAGCCCCGGATATTGCACCAGAATGCGGTCCTGGCCCTGCCGCACGACGGTCGATTCGGCGGTCCCGAGCGCATTGATGCGCCGGTTGATCGTCTCGATGGCCGCGCCGGCCGCATTGGCCTGCCGCTGCACGAAGCCGGGAGCCGTGGGTGCCACGGTGATGGTGCCGCCTTCGCCGCGCTTGATCTCGATATCGGTGCCGGCGGAGCCGGTGAACGCGTTTCCGAGCGTGGTCTGGATCTTGCGCAGCTCGCGCGCCGCCTGCTCGGACTGCTCCGGCTTGGTCAGGCGGATGACGACATTGCCGCCCTGGATCGTGACGCTCGCCGGGATTTTCGCATCTGCGACCAGTGCCTTTCTCGACTCGTCGCGCAGGCTCTCGAGCCAGTCCTTGCGCAGCTGCTCGCTATCCATCGCGAGCAGCAGATGGGCGCCGCCCTGCAGGTCGAGCCCGAGGCGCATCTGGTGGCTGGGCAGCCATCTCGACCAGCTCTCCACCGTCTCCCGCGAGAACAGGTTCGGCATCGCCAGGAGGACGCCGGCCAGCAGAGTGGCGAGGATGGCCGCGATCTTCCATCGCGAGAAGTGCAACATCAGCTTTCAGACCTTCGCTCTGCGGCGGACGCGGCGTCGTTGATCGGCAGCGGTCGACAGGTCGCTCAGCTCGCGTCCTTCACGGGCTCGCCCTTGCCGCGCACCTCTGCCACCGCGCTGCGCGTCACCCGTATGCGCATCTGGTCGTTGAGCTCGATCTCGAGCTCGTTGTCGCCGTCCTTGGCGCGAACCACCTTGCCGATGAAACCGTTGCCGAGCACGACCGTGTCGCCGCGCCGCACCGCTGCGATGACTTCGCGCCGCTGCTTGTCGCGCTGCTGGTTCGGCCGGATCACCAGGAAATAGAAAATGGGAATCATCAGCGCCAGCGGCACCAGCATGCTGGTGAGCGGATCGGCGCCGGGCGCCTGGGCGTAGGCGGGAGTGATGAAGTGCATCGCTGTGCGGGTCCTCGGACGGGGCAGAAACGGCGCGTCGGGCCTTTCGGCGCCCGAACGCGGGGCCAAATCCTCGACAGCTTCGAACGCGCCGCGGACTATAGTGGCCGCCAGCCCGATTGCAACCGGCGCCAAGCGTCACGAGCGGCAGCGGGTGGCTTCCCCGGGTGCGCATATTTGCCGGTAAGACACGATCGGGAGAGCGTCATGGCACGGCTTGGCGCCCGGGGCGGCGGCATGCCATCCTCAGGCGACGCCAGCCACGGAGCACCGCCATGACCGCAAGCCCCCTCCTCGAGCTCACCGCCACCGAGGCCCGAGATCGCATGGCGCGCGGCGACATCACGGTGGAAGCCTATACACGGGCCTGCCTCGACCGGATCGCGGCCCGCGACAAGGACGTGGAAGCATGGGCCTATCTCGATCCGGAGCACGCGCTGGCGCAGGCCCGCGCTCTGGACAAGCGCCGCGCCGAGGGCCTCGGCACCGGGGCCCTGTTCGGACTTCCGGTCGGGATCAAGGACATCATCGACACGGCCGACATGCCGACGCAGAACGGCTCGCCGATGTTCACCGGCTACCAGCCCGAGAAGGATGCGACCTGCGTCGCCCACCTGCGCGCCGCGGGTGCCGTCATCATGGGCAAGACGGTGACGACGGAGCTCGCCAACACGACGCCCAACAAGACGAGGAACCCTCACAACCCGGCGCACACGCCCGGCGGCTCGTCGTCGGGCTCGGCCGCGGGCGTCGCCGCAGGCATGATCCCGCTGGCGCTCGGCACGCAGACCGGCGGCTCGGTGATTCGTCCGAGCTCATTCTGCGGCGTCTATGCGCTGAAGCCGACTCTCGGTCTCATCTCGCGGACGGGCGTCACGCTGCAATCGCACACCCTCGACACGGTCGGCGTCTACGGCCGCTCGCTCTCCGATCTGGCGCTCATCACGGATGCGCTGTCGATCTACGACGAGAGCGACTCGGTGAGCTACTGGCACGCCCGCTCCAGCCACGTGCAGACGCTGGCGGCAGGCACCAAGGGGCGGCCGTCGCTCGGCTTCTTCCGCTCGCCTGCCTGGGCACAGGCCGAGCCCGGAGCGCGCGCGGCGCTGGAGAGTTTCGTCGGCCGGCTCGGCAATGCCGTCGCGGAGGTCGAGATCCCCGCGATGGACGGCATCATCCAGCATCACGCGCACGTCATGGGCGCCGAGAACGCCGGCTACTACGGGCCGTTCCTCGAGCGCAATCCGGAGGCTGTGAGCCCCGGCCTCGCAGACCGGCTGCGCAACGCGGCGAAGGTCTCGGGCGGCGACTATGTGCGCTCCGTGGCGGCCCGCGACACCATCTATCGCGACGTGGCTCGGGTGCTCGACACGCATTCGGCCCTGATCACGCTCTCCTCCTGCGGGCCGGCGCCGAAGGGCCTGGGCTCGACCGGCAACCCCGTCTTCAACGGCATGTGGACCTATCTCGGCGTGCCGTGCGTGTCGCTGCCGCTGATGACAGTCGAGGGCATGCCGTGCGGCGTGCAACTCATCGGCAAGCGGCGCGACGAGGCACGCCTGCTCGCGGTCGCCCGCTGGGTGGAGGAGCAGGTGGCCGAGAAGAGCGTGATGCGTTGATCGCTGACGCAGGCCTTCAGGGCAGATCGAGCACCACGGCCGAGGCGGAGATGGGCTTGCCGTCGCGCAGGATCTCCACCTTGCCGGTGTAGCGCCCGGCCGGCCATCGCTCCGTCGTACGCTTGCGACCGGCCCCGGACAGGAAGATCGCCTTCTGCCGTCCGGGGGGCGGCGCAAGGTGCTCGACACGGTAGCCGCCCGGTCCCTCGGCGACGAGGCGGATGCGGTCCGAGGCCCCGAGATTGACGACCCGCGCAAAGAGGACGAGCCCGGCTGAGAGAGGCTCCGCCTTGGCGTAGCTCGCGTGATCGCGCTCGAGCGCGATCCAGTCCGGAATGGCTGCGGCGAACCCTGCCTGGATCACCTCGGCCGCGCGGTAAGGCAGGTGAGCGGCCGTCGCCGCGTTCCAGAGCGATCCCGCGGGCGGCGCGCTCGCGGCTCCGGCCAAGCAACGGTCGGCCCCGGCTCCGCCCTGCTTGCCGCCCGCCAACCCCGAGAACGGATCGATCACCTGGCCGTTGCGGCGGACGGTGAAGTGCAGGTGTGCGAAGTCTGCGAGGCCCGAATAGCCGACCTTGCCGAGCACGGCACCGCGCTCGACGGGCTGCCCCGGCTTCACGGAGATGCTGCCCGAGAGCAGGTGGCAGTACTGGGTCTCGAGGCCTCCGCCGTGCCCGACGACGAGGCCGTTGCCGCATTCCTTGCCCTTGATGGCGGCGCGTCCCGTCTCGCGCGCGAAGGCATCGCCCACCCCGTCGCGGACGCGGAGCACGCGCCCCCTGGCCGGGGCGACCACCGCGACGCCGGCTTTCGCCGCGGCAGCCGACAGCAGCCGGATATCGACGCCGTCGTGGCCGTCGTAGGTGGCGCTGCCGCAGGCGAAGTCGCGGACACCGGACGTCGGGTCGATGTCGACGTGGTGCTGCACGAAGCAGGTACGGCCCGGCTCACAGGCGACGGGCAGGGAAAATCCCGCCTTCACGTGATCGTCCGACGACTGCGCCCGAGCGGTGGCAGACCCGAGCGCCGCCACCGTCGCAAGGCATGCGAGGGAGGCGAGGATGGCCCTCGAGGGCCTGTGGCTGCTGCGATCCATCACCGCCGAACCCTTCAAGCGAGCAGCCGGTTCAGCCCTTCGACGACCCCCGCCTCCCAGACGGGCAGCCGGATGCCGTGCCGCGCGTCGAGCCTCGTGCAGTCGAGACGGGAGTTGGCGGGACGCCGTGCCGGCGTCGGGTAGTCGGCGGTCGTGATCGCCTCCACCTCGGCCACCGGCCCGCCGCGCGCCCCCGACAGCCGGAACACCTCGCGTGCGAGGCCGCACCACGTCACGGCACCCGTGCCGGCCGCATGGTACGTCCCCCAGCCCGGATCGCCCTCGCCTGCTCCCGATACGCGTTGCGCGAGCGCCAGGATCGCCTCGGCAAGATGAGGCGCATAGGTCGGCGTGCCGATCTGGTCGTCGACGACGCGCACCACATTCCGGTCGCTGGCGAGGCGGAGCATCGTGCGCACGAAGTTGGCCCCGCCAGCGCTGTGCACCCAGGACGTGCGAACGATGCAGTGGCGCGGGTTGGCAGCCCTCACCGCCTCCTCGCCCTCGAGCTTCGAGCGGCCATAGACGCCGAGTGGTCCGGTCGCGTCGTCCTCGACATAGGGCGTGGCCTTCCTGCCGTCGAAAACGTAGTCGGTCGAGACATGGATGATGGCCGCGCCACGCCGCGCGGCCTCCTCGGCCAGCCGGCGGGCACCGTCGCGATTGAGGGCGAAGGCCGCGTCCGGCTCGCTCTCGGCTTTGTCGACGGCGGTGTAGGCGGCAGCGTTGACGATCACATCCGGCCGGAAGTCGGTCATGGCGCGCACGATGGTCGCCGGCTGCACGAGGTCGAGGGCCGGCCGGCCGACCGCCAGCGCCTCGATGCGGGGATTGGCCGGTGCGATCTCGACCAGGGCACGGGCGAGCTGGCCCTGCCAGCCGGCGACGAGGAGGCGCATGAGAAATCTCCTTTCGTTGGCGCCGGCCGTGCGGCCGGTGCGGCACATGTCAGCCCGGTCTCGGCTCGCGCCCGGCCGGGGGCCCGTCCCGCTCGCGGTTCCGGGCCTTGCTCTCGCGCGACGGCGCGAGTTGCACGAGCAGCGTCGCGACCAGAATGAGGCCGGCGCCTGCCCACCCGATCGGCGGCAGGCGCTCGCCGAGGAGCCACCAGGCGGCACCAGCTGCAAACAAGGTCTCGGTGGAGACGATGATGGTCGCCTCGCTCGGCCCCGTATGACGCAGCGCGATCGAGAACAGCGTGAAGGTGAGCGCGCTCGACAGCAGTCCGACATAGGCGATCTCGACCCAGGCCTCGCCGAGGCCTGCGAGCGACACCGGCTCCAGGGCGAGCGCCAGCGCCCAGGCGCCGAGTGCTACGACGACGAACTGCAGCGTGGTGAAGGCAATGGGCCGGGCGAGAGGCGCGGCACGGCCCACAAGAACCACGTGCAGGGCCCAGAGCGCGGCCGAGGCCGCAACCAGCGCATCGCCCTGCGAGAAGGCCGCGAGCGTTCCGCCGCCGAGCAGCCACGTTCCGCAGAACGAAAGCGCCACTGCGCCCCAGACCAGCGGAGCCGGTCGCCGGCCGATCACCGCCCAGGCGATGAACGGCGTCACGACGACATAGAGGGCCGTCAGGAACCCCGTATTGGTCACGCTCGCGGTGACGAGCCCCCACTGCTGCAGCACTGCTGCGACGAGAAACGCCAGACCGGCCCCGAAAGCCGCCCGCAAGACCGGACGCCAGCCCACGCTGCCCGATTGCATCTCGCGCACTGCGAGGGGCAGCAGCGCCAGGCTCGCCACGGTGCCGCGCGCTGCGACGAACAGCACGGGCCCGACATGGTCCATCGCCGACTTCTGGAACAGGAATGCGATGCCCCAGACGGCGGCCGAGACGAGCAGCAGAAGGTCGGCGTGAAGGCGGCGCATCGCGGGGGCTTAGCGGCTCGCATCGGGATGCGCAACGACAGCGCGTGGCGCCCGGGCTGTGCTCCGCCCGGCGAGCCCACAGTCCGAAGCCGGCATGTCCGGCCTTTCGATCGCCTTGGCGCGTTTGGCGGGCACGGGCATGGTGCGCCGTCGTCGACATCGGGAATCGGGAAACAGCCCAGATGCCATTGCAGAGCCTCGTCACCTATCTCACGCCGATCGTCCTGCTTTCAGCCTCGAACATCTTCATGACGATCGCCTGGTACGGTCATCTGCGCTTCAAGGAATATCCCCTGTGGACCGTGGTGCTGGCGTCCTGGGGCATCGCGCTGATCGAGTATTGTCTCGCGGTGCCGGCGAACCGCTATGGGCACGCGGTCTACTCGGCGGCCCAGCTCAAGACCATCCAGGAGGTGATCACGCTGGTCGTCTTCGCCGGCTTCTCGGTGCTGGTGTTGAAGGAGCCGCTCGGCTGGTATCACGCGGCTGGCTTCGCGCTGATCGCGGCGGGGGTGGGCGTCATCTTTCTCGGGCGCAGCTGACGAGGGGCCCATGGACGCGGCAGCCACCCTTGCACTGGCCGGCGTAACGCTCGCGGCGGCCGGGGTGCAGGCGGCGACGGGGTTCGGCTTCGCGATCCTGGCGGCCCCGGTGTTCCTAGCCGCGCTCGGCTCGACGGCAGCGATTCCGATCCTGGTCGCGCTGCATGTCGTGCAGAGCGCCCTCGTCGTGCCGAAGGTCTGGCGGCGCGTGCCGCCATCACTTTTTCTCTCGCTCGGCGCTGGGGCGCTGATCGGAATGCCGCTCGGCCTCGCTGTTTTCCTGACGATCGGCTTGCGCGAGCTCAAGCTCGGAGCAGGTCTGCTGATCCTCGCGGCGTCGGCGCTCATCGCCTGGCGGCGCTGGCGGACGCTGCGGATGGGCACGCCCTCGCCCTTGCCGCAGGCTCCCAAGGCGGAGCAGCGGTCGGCAGCGATCACCGGCCTCGTCTCGGGCGCGCTCACGGCTCTTCTGGTGATGCCGGGACCGCCGCTGATGGTGCACCTGCTCCGCTATCCGCTCGCCGGCGACACGGCGCGCTCGCTCTCGCTCACCTTTTTCGCGGCCTGCTATCTGGCCGTGCTCGCCGCGCACGGGGTCGCGGGTAGCCTCGGCGCCAGCGATTGGGCCACCGTCGCATGGCTCGCGCCGTTCGTGGTGCTCGGCACGCTCGGCGGCATACGGTCGGCGCGCCATCTCGGCGACCGGCATCTCGCGATGATCCTGAACGTGCTCCTCGTGCTATCGGGGGTGGGCGCCATTGTCTCGGCGCTTTGAAAGCCCCACCCGCGTGACTAGCGCGCCGAGGCGGCCGCGATGGCGAACAGCAGCCAGGCGATGATGAGCAGCGAGCCGCCGGTCGGGGCCGCGAGCGGGAACAAGCGGTGCGACGTGAAGGCGCGAAGCGCGATGTCGCCCGAGAACAGCATGCCGCCCAGAATCCAGCCGCCCACGGCGATCAGCGCCCCCGTGCGGCCGAGCCGGCCGGCCTCCAGCAGCGCCACGGCGGCGATCACGGCGACCGCGTGGAAGAGCAGCATGTGCGCGGCGCTGTCGAGGCCGGCGCCGGGTTTGGCGTGCGCCGCCGCCGCTGCGAGCACGACCCCCGCCGCGCCCATCAATCCGGCGAGCATGAGCAGCAGGGACACCCTCATCTCGTGGCCCCCGCCTCGGCAGAGGCACTGGCCGCAGCCAGCTGCGGCTTGACCACCCGGTCGATCGCCATCAGATCGCGCATCAGCCCCTCGAACTGCGCGAGCGGCACCATGTTCGGCCCGTCGGAGATGAGAGGATCACGATCCGGCGCCTCGTGCGTCTCGATGAAGAGCCCGGCGACGCCCACCGCCACGGCCGCTCGCGCCAGCACGGGAACGAAGCGCCTGTCGCCGCCCGACGACGTGCCCTGGCCCCCCGGTGACTGCACGGCATGCGTCGCATCGAAGATCACCGGTGCGCCGGTCTCCGCCATGATGGCGAGCCCGCGCATGTCGACGACCAGCGTGTTGTAGCCGAACGAGGCCCCGCGCTCCGTGACCAGCACGTTGGGATTGCCGCTCTCCGTCACCTTGGCGACGACATTCCTCATGTCCCAGGGGGCCAGGAATTGCCCCTTCTTGATCTTCACGACCCGGCCCGTTCTCGCCGCCGCGATGAGCAGGTCCGTCTGCCGGCACAGAAAGGCCGGGATCTGGAGCACGTCCACCACTGGCGCCACCTTGGCGCAGTGCTCGATCTCGTGCACGTCCGTCACCACCGGCAAGCCGAGCTTCTCTCGGATCTCGGCGAAGACCGGCAGTGCCGCCTCCAGGCCGATGCCGCGCTTGCCCTTGAGCGAGGTGCGGTTCGCCTTGTCGTAGCTCGTCTTGTAGACGAGGCCGAGACCGAGGCGGCCCGCGATCTCCTTCAGGGCGGTGGCCATCTCGAGCGCGTGCGCGCGGCTCTCCATCTGGCAGGGGCCGGCGAAGACGGAAATCGGCCGGTCCTGCGCGAAGGTGACGTTGCCGACGGTGACGGCCCGGGCGGGCCCAGCGGTCGTGTTGCTCATGCCGCTTTATAGCGGCTGGCGTCGGCCGCTGCACGCGACCGCACGCCTCAATGCACAGGCAGTGGCGGCACCGGCCTCATGCCTTGGCGCGCGGTCCCTTGGCCACCGGCTTCTTGTCCTTGCCGGCCGTCTCCTTGAAGCGGGGGAGGTCGTCGTGGACGTCGAACCAGTCGACCCGCTCGGCGATGTGGGCGTGGCCGGTCGGGATGAACTTCCCCGGATCGTCGAGGGTGCCGATGAAGAGGTGCACCTCCTTCGGCCAGCGCGAGCCGGCATAGGCCATCGGCGAGCCACAGGTCGGGCAGAAGTAGCGCTTCACGCCGGGCGAGGACTCGTAGATGGCCGGCGTGCCCTTCAGGTAGTGGAACTGGTCGATGTCGACGCCGACGTAGGTGGCGACGGCTTGCGAGACGGCGCGGCGGCAGCTCTCGCAGTGGCAGTGCATGACCCATTTGGGTGCGCCCGAGAACTCGTACTCGATGGCTCCACAGAGGCAATGTCCCTTGGTGGTATCGGGCTTCGGCGTGGACATCGGCGGCAATTCCTTGTCATCGGGGAAATGGCTGGCGAAGGCCATCGGGGCTTCAGCTTAGATCAGTGCTCCGGACTTGTCCCCTGCGAGTAGGCGAGCGGCTTCGGCTCCCGGTCGGGATGGTTTGCGGCGCACATTGCTGGCAGGCCGACTGGATGGTAAACGGAGCGATGGGGACCGCCGTGCGACTCCAGTGTTTTTTCGCACTGCGGCGGTGCCGGTGCTTTTCTTGCCGGCCCGGATCGAGGCTCAGTAGGTGTTTGCGTCATGGCGTATATCGAGCGATTGAATCGCGAGGCTTCTGCGTGGGAGCGCATTCGTCTCGAGCCGGCGGCCCGCCGCAACGGCCGCAGCGCCGGAGCCTCTCCGGGTGCTCTCTGTGCCGTTGGCTGCGCCCTGATCGCGGCAGGCCGCTTCGACGAGGCGGCCGAGCAACTCCGCGGTGCGGTGCGGCAGCACCCTGGCGAGCCGTTGCTCTCGCTGGCGCTGGCGGGGGCCCTGGAGCAGGGACATGACTACGACGCCGCGCTCGACGAGCTCGCCCGCCTTGCGGAGCTGGCGCCAGACCTCCTCGCCGTCCATCTGGCCGGGACACGCGTGGCCCTCGCAGCGCGCAGGATCGATCGCGCGATGGTGTTCGCGGCACTCGCGGCGCAGCTGGCGCCGGACGAGCCGGCGGCTCGCACCGCGCTTCGGCAGGCCGAGGCCGGTGCCGCCTTCGAGGCCAATCGCAAAGGCGACCACAAGCTGGCCGAGGCCCTCCTGCGCGCGCATGTCGGCGAGGCCGCTGCGACCGCTGCGGTGCTGCGGACCTATGGCTGGGCTCTGATCGGTCTCGGGCGCTTCGCGGACGCATCGCGGCACCTGAGCTCGGCGCTCGAGCACTTCCCCGACGAGCCCTACACGAGGCTCGCACGCGCCACCGCCCTCGAGAAGGAGGAGCGCTGGGACGAGGCGATGCTCGACCTCCGGCATCTGCTCACGCTCATCCCCCGCGCGTACGCGGTGCATGTCGCCGCGTCGCGGGTCTCGCTGGCCTTGCGGCAGAAGGACGACGCGGTCCGCTATGCCTTCCAGGCCGTCGAGATCGCCCCCGACAGCGAGACGGCGGTGGCTTGCCTCGTCAAGGCGGCCTCGGCGTCGGGGCGGCACAAGCTGGCGGCGCTCGCAGCTCGCAGCCTTTCTCTGATCAAGCCGTCCGACGCCAGGGTACATCTGCGCCTCGCGCAAATGCTGGAGCACGCGAAGGAGTACCGGGAGGCGATCGAAGCGGCCTTCCGCGCGCTCGAGCTTGCCGGCAGCGACGCTCCGACCAGGCATTCGGCGCTCGGAACAGCCGCATGGAGCGCGGTGAAGCTCGGCGACCGCAAGCTCGCCGCACAGCTCAGCGACCGGCTCGCAAGCGACGGCCCCCAACTGCAGGCGCCCTCGGCAGTCATGCACGGCCTGTTCTCCTTGCATCGCATGGCGGACCGCTTCGATCGTGCCGCCCCGTTCACCGAGCATCTGCGTGCGAGCCGACGCCAGACGACGGCACGCACGACGCTCGCGAAAGCCATTCGAGGCATCGAGCCGCAAAGCAAGCCGAACGCCGATCTGGGGCGCTGGCAGGTCGCATGGGACCTCGCCGACAAGCACGCCTGGAGCCAGGACGATTGGCAGCGCGCCGTGTTGTGGGGGGCCGAGGCCCACCAGCTGGTGACGGCCTGGTGCGACGGCCCCGCAGAATGCCGCGGACAGCTCGACGCCTTGACCGATGCGCCGAGCCTGGATGCCATCCTCTCGCAGACCGACAAGTCCAGGCAGCCCGTCTTCGTCATGTCGCATTTCGGCCCGTTCACCGCAATTCCGCGGGCGCTGGAGGCCAGAGGTGTGCCTGGCCGACTGTTGCAGGCGAGCTTTATCGCTCGCCAGAACGAAAACAGGACGATTTTCGCCTACGACGCCAATGCGCCACGTGAGGTCATTCAAGAGCTGAGACGCGGAAACGGCCTCATTGCGGTGCCGGACAACTCGATGATGCCTGACAGAAACGAGTTTGCTTTGGGCGGCCGGCGGATCGAGCTGTCGATCCTAGTGCCGAAGCTGGCCTATCGCTTGCGCGTGCCCATCGTCTGGCTGAAGGCCGCCTGGACGGACGATCGCCGCATCGTGATCGAGGCAGCGCCCGGCTCCGTCGCGGACCAGGGCGAGACCGAGGCTGAGTTCACGCGCCGCTGGGGCCAAGTCTATCTCGAGCTGATCAGCGCCCAGATGCGGGGAGACCCGCGCAATCTCAACCTCTGGCAGAATTTCGGCACGGTCTGGACCTATTTCGACCATTGATGCGGGCGGCGGGGCATCCTAGCCTCGCGCGGTCCTGCAATCCGAAACCGGAGTTGACCCGATATGGCAGTTGATCGGCGCACCGCGCTCGTCACCGGCTCGAACAAGAACATCGGCCGCGCCTGCGCTCTGCATCTGGCGAAGGCCGGTTGCAACGTCGTCGTCAACGGCTCGCGTGATCGCGAGGCAGCGGAGCGGACGGCGTCGGATGCCCGCGCGCTCGGCGTCGAGGCGCTGGTCGTCATGGGCGACGTGGGCCGCCGCGAGGACGCCTTCCGGATCGGCGGCGAGTCGCTCGCCCGCTTCGGCACGGTCGACATCCTCGTCAACAACGCCGCGCTGCGCAAGGACGGCAACTTCCTCGAGATGTCCGAGGACGATTGGCGCTACGCCATGTCCGTCAACTTCGATGCCGCCTACTGGCTCGCACGGCAATGCCTGCCGGGCATGGTGGCCAAGGGCTGGGGCCGCATCGTCAACTTCGCCGGCATGAACGCCATCCACGGCTACAATGGGCGCGCGCACGTCTCGGCCTCGAAGCACGCCGCCTGGGGCCTCACCAAGGCGCTGGCGAAGGAGTTCGGCCCCAAGGGCATCACGACGAATATCGTCTCGCCCGGACCGATCATGGGCGAGGCGCAAGAGGCGGCCCAGGCGGCCCATATCGCGCCGATGAAGGCGCGCGTGCCGCTCGGCCGCCTCGGCACCCCGGACGAGGTAGCCGCCGCCGTGGCGCTGCTCGCCTCCGACGCCGGCGGCTTCATCAACGGCCAGATGATCCAGGTGAACGGCGGCGCGGAGACGTGAGGCGCGGCGCGAGGCACCCGGGCGCGGCTAGCGCTCGGTGCCCGACGTCGACAGGATTTCCGACAGCGGCGACAGGATATAGCTGATCGCGCGGCGATCGCCCGTCTTCACCTCCGCCGTGACGGCCATGCCGGGGCTCAGCGGAATCTCCTTGCCGTCGACCTTGATCGTGCGCTTCGAGAGCTTCAGGATCGCCGGAAAGACGAGGTTCTGTCCGGGACCAGCGCGTGGCATGGAGCCCTGTTGCGGCCGGGCGGCGCTGGCGGCGTCCATCATGGCCGTCGCCGAGCGCTCTTCCACCGCGTCGTTCGAGACGCGCACCACCTCGGCCTCGATCGAGCCGTAGCGCGAGAAGGGAAACGCCTCGACCTTGACGACCGCGCGCTGGCCGACCCGGACGAAGCCGATGTCCTTGTTGGCCACCATCACCTCGACCTCGAGGGGGGCGTCCATCGGCACGATGCTCAGCAGCGACTGGCCGCTCGCCACCACCTGGCCGAGGGTGGTGACCTCGACCTGCTGGACGATGCCCGCGGCCGGTGCCTTCAAGGCCGTGCGATCACGCTTCGAGCGCGCCTTGATGATCTCCTGCTCGAGCCGGTCGCGGCGGCGATCGGCCTCGACGCCCTTCTGGACCTGATCGGCGATGAACTGATCCTGGACCTGGACCATGCGCGCCTCGAGCGATTTCATCGAGGCGTCGGCCTCGGCGAGCTGACCGCGCTCACCGGCGTCGCTGGTGAGGGCGTTCTCGTATTGCAGCTCGGCCTCGATCACGAGCGCGCGTGAGCCGGCGCCGCGCGTCCTGATCTCGTCGCGCATGCCGACCCGCTCCTTGGCGAGGCCGATGACCTTCGCGCGCGCGTCGATGCTGGCCGTGAGCCGCTTCTTGGTCGCCTGCTTCTCTGCGATCTGCGCCCGGAAGCCTTCGATGGTGGATCGCAGCTGGGCGAGCTCGGCGACCATCAGCTCCGTCTCGCGGCGGCGCACCCCGGACCCGACCCGCTCAGGAAAGGCGATCGGGCCGGGCAGCATGCGCTCGCTGCGAGCCGCGGCGACGGCGGCGGCACGCCGGGCCGATTCGGCGGAAATGCTCTCGAGCTCGCGGCTGAGCGCCTCGAGGTCGGCGCTCTGCTCGGTCGGATCGAGCTCGACGAGGACGTCACCCTCGGCGACCAGATCCCCGTTGCGCACCTTGATGGCTGCGACGCGGCCCGCCTCCAGCGGCTGCACCACCTTGGTGCGCCCGCTCGGCTGGATCTTGCCCGGTGCCATGGCGTGGATGTCGAGCTTGCCGACGATCGACCAGAGCAATCCGGTGACGAACACCGCGCAAATGCCGAGCATGAGCGCCGTAGCCAAGGGCGAGGGCGGGGTCTCCAGGATCTCGAGGGCCGCCGGCAGGAACTCGGCATCCTCTGCGATGCGCATCGGCCGCTTCGCGGGCTCCGGCGGACGATCGCCGCCGATGGAGGGCGGTGTCCGCGACATCTCGCCGAGCACACGGCTGGCGGTCTGCTGCAGGCGGGGCATGGACCACGACGATCCGGGCGCGCTCGGCCGCTGGCCGGTCGCGGCGTCGCGGGACGCGTTGACGCCGGCCTGCACCGTTGGCTCGCGCTCGGACTGTGGATCGGAGCCCGGCTCGGGGGCCTCCTCGGCTGCGGCATGGTCGACGGCGGGAGCGGCCGCCCTGGCGGTGCCGGACGCAGGCAGCCCTGTCGTGGCGGGAAGCGCGCCGTTGCGGCGCAGCAGCCTCTCGCCGACGGTGCCCACTGCCAGCTTCGCCCCGCGATGGCGGCGAAACCGGCGCCAGAGGTCGATCACGAGGGCCAGCACCGCAAAAGCGGCGACCACGGCACCGTAGATCCAGAGCATGTCAGCGGAATCGGGCACTGGCCGTCACTCCTCGTCGCTCTGCAGGCGCCACAGGCGCGCATAAAGTCCGTCCGGCCGCGTCAGCAGCTCGGCATGCGTGCCCTGCTCGACGATACGCCCGCCGTCGAGCGCGATGATGCGATCGGCACGGCGCACCGCATTAAGCCGATGCGCGATGATGATCACCGTGCGGCCCTGAACGATGTGGCGCATATTGCTCTGGATGATGCGCTCGCTCTCGTAGTCGAGGGCGCTCGTCGCCTCGTCGAGGATGAGGATGCGCGGCTGGGTGGCGAGCGCGCGCGCGATGGCGATACGCTGGCGCTGTCCGCCCGACAGGTTGGCGCCGCGCTCCTCGATCGGCGTGTCGTAGCCGAGTGGCAGCTTCGAGATGAACTCGTCGGCACCGGCGAGGCGCGAAACCATGATCACCTGGGCCCGCGACATGCCGGGATTGGCCAGCGCGATGTTGTCGTGGATGGTCCGGTTGAAGAGCGTCGATTCCTGCAGCACGACGCCGATCTGGCGGCGCAGCCACGCCGTGTCGACCTGCGTGATGTCCAGGCCGTCGAGCAGGATCTGGCCGCGCTCCGGCCGGTAGAGGCGCTGCAGCAGCTTGGTCATCGTCGACTTGCCGGAGCCCGAGGGGCCGACCACGCCGATCACCTGTCCCGCCGGGATGTCGAGATCGATGTTGCGCAGCACCTCCGGCCCGTCGGGGCGATAGCGGAAGCCGACGCCGGCGATCCGGATCGCACCGCGGGCGGGGGGAAGGTGGGCGACGCCGAGACGCTGGCTCTCGGCCGGGGAGTTGAGGATGTCGCCGAGCCGCGACACCGAGATCTGCACCTGCTGGAAGTCCTGCCAGAGCTGCGACAGCCGCAGGATCGGTTGCGTCGCCTGATTCATGATCATGTTGAAGGCGATGAGGCCGCCGACGGTGAGCTCGTTGTCGATCACGGCGGTGGCGCCGAAGAGCAGCACGCAGGCCGACGTGAGCTTGCTCACCAGCTGGATGGCGTTCTGGCCGACGCTCGAGATGACCACCGATTCGAAGGAGGTGCGAACGTAGGCGGCAAGCCGC
>JBFWQN010000051.1:0-16771 GCA_050249405.1 Hyphomicrobiaceae bacterium
TAGTGCCGCTGAATGACGTGGTCGGCCAGGGCGCGCACGCCGTCGACGTCGCGGCGCACGGCCAGATACTGGAACGTGCCGACGCGGATATGACTCGCCGCGACGCGCGTGAGCACGGCGCCCGGCAGCGCCTCCTCGCGGAACACGTGCTCGCCGGTCAGGACCGCCGCGAGCGACCGCGTGGTCGGTACGCCGAGCGCGTGCATGGCCTCGGCGACGATGTACTCCCTGAGCACCGGCCCGAGCGCGGCCCGCCCGTCG
This sequence comes from Hyphomicrobiaceae bacterium, assembly GCA_050249405.1. Taxonomy (GTDB): domain Bacteria; phylum Pseudomonadota; class Alphaproteobacteria; order Rhizobiales; family Hyphomicrobiaceae. The sequence goes on from JBFWQN010000051.1 coordinate 262, forward strand.
CCGCGCCGCGAGAAAGGCGTCGGGCCCGAGCCCTTCAGCTGGATGTCGCGGCGCCTGCCGCCAGCGTCGATCATCTCGCCGAGCAGTATGGCGCGGCCGTCGCCGAGCTGGGGCACGAAGCCGCCGAACTGGTGACCCGCGTAGGCCTGGGCGATGGGCTCGCTGCCCTCCGCGATGCGGTTTCCGGCGAGCACCGCCACGCCGTCCGGGCTCGCGAGCAGGTCCGGATCGAGGCCGAGCTCGCGCGCCAGATCGACGTTGAGCTTGACGAGGCGGGGCGCGGCGACCGGCGTCGGCGGCAGCCGCGCGAAGAAGCGATCCGGCAGCCGCGCATACGAGTTGTCGAAGCGGAAGAAGTCGGCGTGAGGCGGCTCGAGCGTCATTGTGAGGGTTCCGGCGCTGGCGCGTGGCGTCCCTCACATATCGAGCGTCGGCAGCCACGGGGCAAGGCCGTTGCGCCACAGAGTGAGCGCGCCGATGCCACCTCCGGCCGGCGGACGACCATCCCTCAGATGCGCCACCCCGAGTGCACGGCAGCAACGCCGCCCGTGAGATTGCGATAGGAGACCCGCTCGAAGCCCGCGCGCCGGATCATGTCGGCAAACGCCTCCTGTCGGGGAAAGCGGCGGATGCTCTCGACGAGATAGCGATAGGGCTCGCTGGCGCCTGCGGCCAGCTGACCGAGACGCGGGATCGCCTCGAAAGAGAATAGGTCGTAGAGGCGGTCGAGCATCGGCACGTCGACATGCGAGAATTCGAGCACCAGCAGCCGCCCGCCCGGCATCAGCACGCGATGCATCTCGGCAAGCGCCAGGTCGATGTGGGTGACGTTGCGGATGCCGAAGGCGATGGTGACGGCATCGAATGTGCCATCGGCAAATGGGAGTGCCTCGGCGTTGCCCTCGACCAGGGTAATGCGGTCGGCGAGCCCGGCAGCATCGACCTTGCGCCGGCCGATCTCCAGCATCTCGGGGCTGATGTCGCAGATGACGGCCGTGGTGCCGGTCCCGCCGGCGCGAACGATGCGCAATGCCACGTCGCCGGTGCCACCGGCCAGATCGAGCACTCTGAACGGTGCCTCGCCGCGCGGCGGATTGACCGCGACGACCAGGTCGCTTTTCCACAGCCGGTGCAGCCCTCCCGACATCAAGTCGTTCATCAGGTCGTAGCGCTCGGCCACGGTTGCGAAGACCTCGTTGACGAGGCCCTGTCTCTGGTCCGGCTCGACCTGACGGTAGCCGAAGGTGCGGGAGGTGTCGGTGTCGGATGTCGCGTCGCTGGTCATGGCCGCAAAATAGCTGCTGCATACTCCGCGCGCCAACCGCGATATGCCGCTCCTGCCGATCGGGCCTTTCATTGAGACCTTCATCGAAAAGTCGCCATTGCGCACTCAATGGGCAGGGCACTTGCCCCGCACCCGGGTAAGGCCCTATCTGCGGCCAGGCACCGGCTCGAGGGACCGATGGACAAGAGCTACCTGCTGCAGGCTGTGGTGCTGCTGGCGGCCGCGGCGGTCGCGGCGCCCCTGGCGCGCGTCGCCAACGTCGGCTCCGTGCTCGGCTACCTCGCGGCCGGCGTCCTGATCGGCCCGCATGTGCTCGGGCTCTTTCCGGACGTCGAGAGCATCCTGCATGTCGCCGAGCTCGGCATCGTGTTCCTGCTTTTCCTGATCGGCCTCGAGCTCAGGCCTCTGCGCATCTGGACGATGCGCCGCATGATACTCGGGGCGGGCGGCTTGCAGGTGCTGGGAACCGGTCTGGCGCTCGGCGTGGCAGCCGCCGTGCTCTTCACCACGGTTCCCGTTGCCGCGGTGGTGGGAACCGCGCTTGCCATGTCGTCCACGGCGTTCGTGCTGCAGGTGCTCGAGGAGCGCAAGGAGCTGTCGCAGCGGCACGGCCGGCTCGCCTTCTCGATCCTGCTGTTCCAGGACCTCGCCGCCATCCCGCTCATCGCCGTGGTGCCCATGCTGGCGGCCAGCGGCAGCGCGGAGACAGGCCAGTCCGCGGCTGCCGTCGCGACCGCGCTCGCAACCATCGTGGCCGTGATCGCCGCCGGCCGCTTTCTGCTGAGTCCCGTCTACCGCATGGTCGCCGCGGCAGGCGTGCGTGAGGCGATGACGGCAACCGCCCTCATGACCGTGATCGGCGTCGCGCTGGTCATGCAACTCGCGGGGCTCTCGGCGGCGCTGGGAGCGTTCATCGCTGGCGCCCTGCTCGCCGACAGCGAGTACCGCCACCAGATCGAGGCCGACATCCAGCCGTTCGAGGGGCTGCTGCTGGGGCTCTTCTTCACGGCCATCGGCATGTCGCTGGACATCGGCCTGATGGTGCGCGAATGGCGGCTGGTGCTGTTGCTCGTCGGCGGCCTGGTGGCGGTCAAGTTCATCGTTCTCTATGCGGTCGGACGATGGCAGGGGCTCGCCGCGTGGCAGGCCCGGCGGTTGGCGATCGCCCTGTCGCAGGGAGGCGAGTTCGCCTTCGTGATCCTCGGGCTGGTGACGGGAGCGCGCCTGCTCGCCGAGGGCACCGCCGATCTCATGTCGGTCGTCGTCACGCTCTCGATGGTGGCGACACCGTTGCTGCTGCTCGCCGACGATGCGGTCCGGCGGCTGACCTCATCGACCCGTGCGCCGGTCTACGACGCGCCGCCATCATCGGACGGACGGGTCGTCATCGCGGGGCTCGGCCGCTTCGGACAGATCGTCGCTCGAATCCTCAGGGCGCGCGGCATCCCGTTCACGGCGCTCGACATCAGCCCCGAGCAGATCGAGCTGGTGCGCCGGTTCGGTGCCGAAGGCTACTATGGCGATGCGAGCCGGCTCGATATTCTGGAGGCGGCGCAGACTGGCAAGGCTCGCGCCTTCGTGCTGGCCATCGACGACATGGAGGCGTCGCTCAAGACGGCTGAGATCGTGCGTCAGCATTTCCCGCACGTGCCGATCTTCGCGCGCGCCCGCAATCGCCAGCACGTGCACAAGCTGATGGACCTCGGCGTCGTCGAGATGCGGCGCGAGACGTTTCTGGCAGCCATCGAGCTCACCTCCGACCTCCTGCAGGGGCTCGGCATGACCGAGCCCGATGCCCGGCGGCTCACCGAGACGTTCGCGGCACTCGATCGCAAACGGCTCTACGACGACTACGAGCACGCCAGCAATCGCGAGAAGCTCGAGCTCAATGCCAAGCGCTTCGCCGAGGAGCTGGAGCAGCTCTTCAACGAGGACGCGGAGGAGGCGCGCCGCATCGCGGATGGTGTCGGGGCGACGGCGATCGAGGCGCGTCCGCGCCGTGCCGACGCCGCGAGCGGCGCACCCAAGGCGTGAGCAATCCGGCCACTCGGCATTAGCGATTTGTCCGGGCGCAAGGTGGCCGGGCCACATCCGTGCCCTATAGAGCGTTCAGTCGCTGCGGCCCGATTGTCCTCCAAGTTGCCCGCCGGGCGCGGGACGTGGGGGTCCGGCAGCGAGCGCGGAGCGGCGAATGGCGATCCTCAACGGAACCAACGGCATTCCCGACACCCTCGTCGGCGGCGACGGCGACGACATCATCTACGGCTACGACAGTGCCTCGGGCTCGCTCGGCGGGATCACGGATAGCGATTCACTGTCGGGTGGGGCGGGCAACGACTGGATCGAGGGCGGCGAAGGTGCCGACACGATCGATGGGGGAGCGGGCGCGGACAGCCTTGTAGGTGGCGACCAGAACGATGTGATCCGGACAGGTGGCAACAATCTACCGTCGGTGATGGATGTCGCATGGGGCGGGGCGGGCGATGACACCATCATCGCGGGTGTCGGCAAAGTCTACATCCAAGGCGACGAAGGCAACGACTTCATCGACTTGACGGCCGCGGGCACCGTCTCCAACCGTTCCGTCTACGCGGGCACCGGCAACGACCTCGTTCTCGGCGGCGACGGTATCGACCAGATTTTCGGTGATGCCGGTAATGACACGATCTACGGCGGCGCCGGCGACGATCACATCTACTCCCGGGAGGTCGGTGATACCGACGTGCTCGACGGCGGTGATGGACGCGATTTCCTGCACCTCGCTCGGCTCAGCTTGACGACCGGCCTCGACCTTGTCCTGGGCGATCCCGCCGAGCAGGTGACGTTGCCCGACGGCACGACCTTCGTCGGCTTCGAGGCGTTCATGATCGACGCCGGCACCGGCGACGACACGCTCACCGGCACGGCTTTCAGCGCGGGCTCCTACTATTCATTCGACGGCGGACCCGGCAACGACAGTCTGACTGCGGCGGTGGGCGACAGCCGGCTCTACGGTGGTGACGGCAATGACACGCTGACTGGTTTCTATTGCTATGGAGAGTGGGGCAACGACACCATCATAGCTGCGGCGGGGGGAGCCGACTACGTCGCGCAGGGGGGCGAGGGCGACGACTACATCGACATGTCGGCGGCGAGCCCTGGTGCGCTGCACAACATCTACGCGGACTCGGGCAACGACACGATCATCGGCAGCGCCGGGGCAGACGTCATTCGCTGCGGCTGGAACGGCTCAGGGCTGGTCGATGGCGGTGGCGGCGACGACAATTTGCTGGGCGACAACGGAAACGACACGCTCATCGGTGGGGCTAACAACGATTATCTTTACGGCGGGCAAGGAGACGATTTGTTCATCGCGAGCGGCGCGCTCGACGGGGTGGACCTTCTGCTGGGCCTCCAGGGCATCAACACGGCCGATTACAGCGTTCTGGGCGCCGCGAACGGCATCGCCGTGGGATTGTTCGGGGCCGACTACGTCTCCCTGATCGTCACCGGCGGCGATACGGACCAGTTGCGCAACATCGCCAACGTCACCGGCGGCGGGGGCTCGGACAACATCTCGGGCGACTGGCTCTCGAATGTGCTCGTCGGCAACGGCAGCAGCGATTCGCTCACCGGCAACGGCGCGGCCGACACACTGCTCGGCGGCGATGGCGACGACTTCCTGTTCATCGACCATCTCGACACGTCCATTCGCGGCGGCGCGGGCTACGACGCGGTGCTGGTCCAGGACACAACCGGCACATCGCTCGATGTCGGCGCGGCCGAGGTCGAGTGGGTCTACGGCTGGACCGGCAACGACACGCTCGACGCCTCGTCCTCAACGCTGGGTGTCGCGCTCGTCGGCGAAGCGGGCGCCGACAGACTGACCGGCAGCGCGCAGACCGACTACGTCTACATGGACAGCCTCGACACGGTCGACTGCGGCGCGGGCTACGACGCGCTGATCGTCTACCAGGGCAACGGCCAGGCGGTGACGGACACGACCGTCGACGCGGCCGCGCTCGACGCCGAATGGGTGCTCGGGGGCGCCGGCAACGACACGCTGACCAACACGGGCTCGGCGGTGTCCGTGGCGCTCTCCGGCGGGGCCGGCGACGACACGATCTCGGGCGGTCTCGGCAACGACTACCTGTTCGGCAATGCGGGGGCCGACGTCTTCGTGGTCACGGCCAACGCACAATTCGACGCGGTGCTCGATTTCGAGAATGGGGCCGATCGGATCGACGTAGCGGCGGCGGGCTTCACCACATTCGCCCAGGTGCAGGCGGCGGCATCGGATATCGGCGGCACCAGCACGCTGCTCGATCTCGGCAGCGGCAACCAGCTGCTGCTCTACGGCTTCGCCATCGGCCAGCTGGATGCGACGGATATACGGTTCTGAAGGGTGGGCCGGCACCTCCGGCCCGCATCGGCGTCGATGACGTGAAGGGCCGCTTGGGCCCTTCACCGTGGTCCAGTGCCCAGCTCTACCTGACGACCAGCACCGGCACCGTCGAATGCACGACCACCTGATTGGCCTGGCTGCCGATGAGCAGGCGCGAGATGCCGCGACGCCCGTGGCTCGCCATCACGATCAGGTCGCAGGCCTTGTCCTTGGCGGTCGCGATGATGCCATCGGCCGGATACTGGTCGGACATGTGCACGGTCTCGCACGGCACCCCCGTTGCATCGGCCTCGCGCTTGACCGTGGCCAGGATGTTGCCGGCGTTCTCCGAGGCGCCCTTCTCGTACTCGTCGATCGGGAAGGCCATGCCCATCTCGCCCGGCACCACGGCGGTCCAGGGCTCGGTCACGGTCACCACGGTGACCTTCGCGCCGACGGCCTTGGCGAGGGCGAACCCTTGCACGACAGCCTTGTGGGCGAGCTCCGAGCCGTCGGTGGCGATCAGGATGTTCTTGTACATGGGGAGGCTCCTCGATTGGCGGCGCTGGGATGCGTTATCGGCTCGAGTGTGCCGCTGCGTCCGTCGGCACAGACTGACGTGGATCAAACGCTGCGGCGGGCCTCACTCGGCCGGCTGTGTGCGAGCGAGACGTCGCTCCCTGAGCCCCAGCCAAAGCGCCGTCGCCATCACGATCCCCATCAACGGAAGGGCTGCGAGGTTGATCGCCGCCCAACCCGATTTCTGTTGCAGAAACCCGGCGAGGGCCGCTGCGGTTGCCGTCGTGGCGTAGACGACGAAATCGTGGCTCGCCTGAACGCGGGCCCGCTCGGCAGGTCGATAGGTGCGCGTCAACAGGCTCGAGCCGCCGACATAGGTGAAGTTCCAGCCAAGTCCGACCAGCGCGTTGGCTATCAGGAAGTTCGCGAAATCGATGCCGGCGAGATTGACGAGCGCACAGCCGACCTGAATGAGGGCGCCGGTCGCGATGATCGGCAGCACGCCGAAGCGCGCGATGAGGTTGCCGGTGAAGAACGACGGCAGGAACATCGCGATGATGTGAACCTGGATCACGGTGGCGCTGTCGCCGAAATGGAAGCCGCAGGCGAGCATCGCCAGAGGCGTCGCCGACATGACCAGCGTCATCACGCCATAGCCGAACATCGAGGAGATGAGCGCCGCGATATAGGTGGGCTGCCGCATGATCTCGAGCAGGGGCCGGCCACCCTCGGCACGCTCGGCAGCGGTGAGGCGCGGGATGCGCAAGGCCTGCATCAGGACGAGGCTCAAGGCGCCGGTGATGGCGATCGCCACGTAGACGCCCATGAATGTCACCGGCGCGAACCAGTCGACCGTGCGCTTGGCGATCTCAGGGCCGATGAAGCCCGCCGCGATGCCGCCGGCCATGACATAGGAGATGGCCTTGGGCTTGAAGGCGTCGGGCGAGGTGTCGGCGGCGGCGAAACGATAGTACCAGGCGAAGGCCGCGGCGGAGCCCTGCAGCAGTGCCGAGACGCAGAGCAGGTCGAATCGCCGGATGACCACGGCATAGGCGGCGACGAGGCCGAACACGATCGCAAGGCAGGCGCCGATGCTGAAGCCCGCGCGCCGCCCGATCCGCCCCATCAGCAGGGAGGCGGGGATCGTGGTCAGCATGATGCCGGCGTGGTTGAGGAAGATCGGCAGTGTCGCCAGCGATTTGTCCACGCCGAGCAGCGAATGGCCCGCAAGGGGCGTGGTTGCGATGCCCATGGATTGCGTGCACATGAAAAGTGCTTGCGCCACGGCGAGCAGCGCCACGTTGCGGCGATAGGCGGTCGGAGGCGCGGCGGGGTTCGTCATGATCGGTCCGGTTCGATTGCGGCGCTAGCAAATCATGTCGTGTCTGCGCCCGCCAGAGCTGTGCGGCATACCTTCCATGCGAGACTCGGGCAATACTTTTGCCGCGAAGGGCAGCGAGCGTCGGCTCGCAAGTGCCGCGGGGAGGAGCAATGACGACATCCGAGAAGCGTGATGCGGAGCCCGGCACCCCTGCCCCCATTCGGCGCTCCCTCAGGCGGCGAGTCTACGAGGTGATCGAGGTCGGGCGCGGGGAGCATCATGTCAGCCAGTGGGTGGACCACGGGCTCGTCGTGCTGATCCTCCTCAATGTGCTGGCGTTCTGCCTCGAGACCGTGCCTTCGGTCGAGGCGGTATGGGGTGCGTGGCTACACAACTTCGAGATCTTCTCGGTCACCGTTTTCACCGCCGAGTACCTGACGCGGATGTGGACGGCCGTCGAGGTGCCGCTGCTGTCGCGGCTTCCGGCCTGGAAGGCGCGCCTGCGCTATGCGATGCGGCCGCTGCAGGTCATCGATCTTCTCGCCATCCTGCCGTTCTTCCTCGGCTCGCTGCTCGGCATCGACCTGATCTTCCTGCGCGCCTTCCGTCTCCTGCGCTTCCTCAAGCTGACGCGCTACTCGCCGGCGATCCACACCCTGCTTCGCGTCATCGCCAACGAGGAGCGCTCGCTCGCGGGCGCCTTCGTGCTCATGCTCGGCGCGCTGCTCGTCTTCTCGACCGGCATGTACTACATCGAAGGCCATGTGCAGCCGGACAAGTTCGGCTCGGTGCCCGACGCCGCCTACTGGGCGATGACCACGCTCACCACGGTCGGCTACGGAGATGCGACGCCCATCACGCCGCTCGGCAAGATCTGGGCCTCGTTCACAATGATTTGCGGCCTATGCATCCTGGCGCTTCCCGTCGCCATCATCGCGACCGGCTTCTCGACGGAGGTCAATCGCCACGATTTCGTGCTGACCTGGTCGCTCATGTCGCGCATTCCGCTCTTCGCCGAGCTCGAGCCCTCCGAGGTGGCGCGTCTGATGCCGCTGCTCCACGCCAAGAGCGTCTCGCCATTCGTCGAGATCATCGCGGACGGTGCCCCAGGCGACGCCATGTATTTCGTGGCGTCCGGCCACGTCCGTCAGACGTCGAAGACGATCGCGCGCGATTACCGTATCGGCGATTTCTTTGGGGTGTCGGCCATGATCGAGGACGAGCCCAACGTCGGCTCCTACCGGGCCGTTGCGCGCACACGCGTGCTGAAGCTCTACCGCGACGACTTCATGCAGCTGGAAGCCGCGACGCCTCAGTTGGCCGAGCACATTCGCAGAGTAGGCAAGGCCCGGCGCGCACAGCGCCTGGCGATCGAGGCTGGCGAAGGGGCAGCTGTCGGCAGCAGCACGCACAGCGCGTCGGCACCCTGACGTGTCGTGCCAGGGGAGCATCAAACAACACTGGTCGGTAAGAATTGGCGCGAGCGACGGGACTTGAACCCGCGGCCTCCGGCGTGACAGGCCGGCGCTCTAACCAGCTGAGCTACGCCCGCGCAAGTCGGCAGACCCGAAGCCCGCCGACGCCCCTCTGCTACGTGCTCGGATCGCGAGTGTCAAGGGCTACCCGCGGCTGTCCGGCACTTCCGGTCAACCGCACCAGGCCTCGAACACGAGGCCCGACAGACCATTGCCGCGCCCGCTGGCGAGATGCAGAGCAAGACTCGCGACATCGGCCGCTCCGGACAGAACGTGGCCCTCGCGGGCTCCGCGTGCCGCCGGCACGATGGCGTTGACGGTTATCCCGCTCGCAGCCGCGGCCGTCGCCTCGGTGCGGGTGAACGAGGCCAGCGCGTGGCGCGCAATCGCCGCCAGCATCTCGCCACGGGGCGTGGCCCGGCGAGGAGCGGTCACGATATTCACGATGGCACCGGGAGCCAGCATGGTGCGCATGCGGTTCGCCGCGACCCGGGTGGCGAGAACCGGCATGGCCAGGGCGTCGGCAACGAGCTTCTCGATGTCCGCAGCGGTGGCGCCCGCGGGCGGCTCGGGGGTGACGGCGAGATTGACGACCGTGTCGAGGCCGCCGAAGCGCTGGGACGCCTCGCGGGCGAAGCGCAGCATGTCGTCCGCTCCCTGGAGGACACCCGGATAGAGCCTCACGTCCATGGCCGCCGGTGCAATGGTCTCGGCGAGCGCCAGCGTCTCCGGCCCATCCTCGAGCGCCTGCACGACCAGGCGGGTCCGCGCCTCGGCAAACGCACGCACGAGATCGAAGCCGACTGGTCCGGCGACGCCGGTCACCAGCACGCGCTTGCCGGCGAGCTCGGGGTACTCGGGGGCGAGCTCGATCTCGTCGAGTGTGCCAATCAACATGGATCGCGTCCTCCACACGATGCGCAGCCACCCCTCGCGCGGGGGACCGCCGACTCGCCGACAGAACGCGATTCTCTCCTAACGAGGTCTGAACTGCGGTCCGTCTATCGCGAGACAGGACCGCTCGTTGCGGGTGCGTTCGCCGTCCCCGCTACCTCGTCTGCGATTCGGGTGGCTGCGCGTCCGGATTCGGGCGGCCGGGTGACCGAGCGGGAGAGGCTTCAGGCAGCCTGCGGCGGATCGGGAGAGCAATCGGCCATCTCTTCGCCGTTCCCGTGACCGGCGCCTGCTGGTATCGTCCGCCCGACGCTCACGGAAGGCACAAGGAGATCCGCATGGCCCCGCTCGACATGAAGCCCAACGAGCTCGAGCCCTATTGGCTGCCGTTCACGCCAAACCGCTCGTTCAAGAAGCGGCCGCGGCTGTTCTCCGGCGCCAAGGACATGCACTACCTGACCCCGGACGGTCGCAAGGTGATCGACGCCACGTCCGGGCTTTTCTGCGTCAATGCCGGCCACGGGCGGCGCAAGATCGTCGAGGCCATCAAGGAGGCCGCCGAGACGCTCGATTTCTCGCCGCCCTTCCAGTACGCGCACCCGGGCGTGTTCGAGCTGTCCTCGCGCCTGACGCTGCTGGCCCCCGGCGATCTCGACTACTGCCTGTTCGCCAACTCGGGCAGCGAGGCGGTCGACACCGCCTTAAAGGTGGCCCTCGCCTACCACCGCAACCGCGGTGAGGGCAGCCGCACCCGCTTCATCGGCCGTGAGCGCGGCTACCATGGCGTCGGATTCGGCGGCATCTCGGTCGGTGGCATGGTCGCCAACCGCAAGATGTTCGGCAACATGCTGGCAGGCGTCGATCACCTGCCGACCACCTACAACCGTGCGAAGCAGGCCTTCTCCAGTCAGGAGCCCGAGTGGGGGGCCGAGACGGCCGACGAGCTCACGCGGCTGATCGGCCTGCACGATGCCTCGACCATCGCCGCCGTCATCGTCGAGCCGGTGGCCGGCTCCACCGGCTGCATCCCGCCGCCGAAGGGCTATCTCGAGAAGCTGCGGCAGATCACGGAGAAGCACGGCATCCTGCTGATCTTCGACGAGGTCATCACCGGCTTCGGGCGGCTCGGCCACTGCTTCGCCGCCGAGCGCTACGGCATCGTGCCCGACATGATCACGTTCGCGAAGGGCGTGACCAATGCGGCGGCGCCGATGTCGGGCGTGCTTGTTCGCAAGGGCATCTACGAGGCCCACATGAACGGGCCCGAGCACATGGTGGAGCTGTTTCACGGCTACACCTACTCCGGACATCCGCTGGCTGTGGCGGCCGGACTCGCAACCCTCGACATCTACAGGGAGGAAGGGCTGTTCGAGCGCGCCCGCAGCCTCGAGGGCAAGTTCGCCGAGGCGATGCTGAGCCTGAAGGATGCGCCGAACGTGGTCGACATCCGGCCCATCGGCCTCATCTGCGGCATCGACCTCGAGCCGATCGCCGGCAAGCCGGGCGTGCGCGGCTACGACGCCATCGAGCGCATGTACCACGAGCACGACCTCTACTGCCGCGTCACCGCCGACACGCTGGTGGTGGCGCCACCCCTGATCGTCACCGAGGGCCAGATCGGCGAGATCACCGATCGCATCCGCAGGGTGCTCGCCGCGGTGGCGTGAGCGTCCCATGCCGTCGTGCGAAGGGCGCCGGACGCGGTTCCGGCGCTCTTCCTGTGAGTGGCGGATATTGCTGGCGGCGCCGCCGTCGCCTTTACTGTCGGCCGAGCCTCATGCCCGAGGTCGAGCCATAAGGAGCCCAACCCCATGTCGTCCGCCCCGAAAGAGGTCATTGCCGAGCTGACGCCGACCGGCGTCTTGCGCGCCGGCATCAACATGTCGAACTTCCTGCTGGTGACCGGCAAGACGGCCAGCGGTGACCCTGTCGGCGTCTCTCCCGACATGGCGGCCGAGGCGGCCCGGCGTCTCGGCGTGGCGCTGAAGCTCGTGCCCTACAAATCACCGGGCGAGCTCGGCGACGACGCCGAGAAGAACGTCTGGGACATCGGCAACATCGGTGCCGAGCCGCAGCGCGCGCGCACCATCTCGTTCACTGCCGCCTACTGCGAGATCGAATCGACCTACCTCGTGCCGGCAGGCTCGCCCATCCAGTCCATCGCCGACGTCGACAAGCCGGGCATCCGGATCTCGGTGACGGGCCGCTCGGCCTATGGCCTCTGGCTCGAGAACAACATCAAGCACGCGACGCTGGTGCGGACCGATTCTCTCGACGCCTCGTTCCAGAAGTTCGTCGACGAGAAGCTCGACGTGCTCGCGGGCCTCAGGCCGCGCCTCATCGACGACGTGCAGAAGCTTCCCGGTGCACGCATTCTCGACGGCCAGTTCTCGGCCGTGCAGCAGGCGATGGGCACGCCGAAGAAGAACGTGGCCGCCGCCAAGTGGCTCGCCGACTTCGTCGAGGACGCCAAGCGCTCGGGCTACGTCAAGAGCCTGATCGAGAAGCACAAGGTGAAGGGCCTCTCGGTCGCGCCGCTGGCGGGCTGATCGCCGCGGTGCTGCTTCTGCGTCTGGGGCACGGGTCAATCGGCCCGCGGCCCAGACCTCTCGCACTGGAGCATGGCCTCGAATGGGTGCCGGCTCAGCGCCGGAAGCGCTGGTAGCTTTCCAGGATGGTCTTGAACCGTGCGCTTTTCCCGGCCTCGTCCGCCAGTGTTTCGGCGACGGCCTTTTGCAGGGCCTCGCGCACCGGGGCAGTGAACGGCCGCACGGCGATCCGCTGGGTGCGGATGCGATTGAGAACGTCGGCCTGGGCGACTGGAAACTGCTCCACCCAGCGGTCGAGATTGCGTCGGCAGGCCTCGTCGAGAAGCTGGCGCTGCGGCTCGGCAAGAGATTGCCAGGCGGCGGGCCCGGCGAGCAGCACGAAAAGGTAGGCGGCGCTGTGGACGCCCGGGTGCTGATAGACCGGGGCAATGCGCGGCTGCGCCAGGAATATACCGGTCAATGGCGTGACGCCGAAAACCGCATCGAGCCGGTTCTCGGCGAAGGCACGCGGAATGTCCCGGTTCGAGGCGAGACCGACGCTCACGACCTCGAGCCGGCGCAGCGCGCGTATGAACAGATGCGTGCCGCGGACCTTGAGGCCCTTCAGCTCCGAGGGCGACACCACCTCGCGGCGGAACCATCCACCCACCTCGCCGGCAATGCCGCAGGGGATCACGCGGGCTGGCAGTCCAATCTCGGCGTAGGACGCCTGGAGCAGCCGGGCCCCGTCCGAGCGCAACCAGCGGACGTGGTCGGCCGGCTCGAGACCGAACGGGACGGAGCCCCCGAGCAGGGTGAACTCCAGGTGGCTGCGGGTCTCGAGGATGGGCGAGTGCCAGACGAGGAGATCGCCATCGCTTGCGAGGCGCTGAGGCAGGTCGTTTCGGGCTGGCGCCGCGTCGGTGGCGACTGTCGTCGCCTCGAGCCTGTTGCCCGAGATCGCCTTCAACTGCGCTTCGAAATCGCCGGCTTGCTCGGTGAAGCCGCTGACCCGATCGCCGGCGAAGGCCAGGATGGCGAGGCGAAAGCGCGCGACCGCCACGTTCTGTGCGAGACGGGCCGCCCCGTCGTCCCCGAGCGCAGGGGGAAGCGTGGCACGTAGCGCGATGGCGGGCTGCTGGGGGGGCGACGCGGATGGGGCGGAAGGCGGCGGGCTCGCCGACGCGACCACGGCGCCCGAGGCCGAGGCTTCTCCCTCGTCGATGACGGGTGCTCTCGGCACGGCCGGCGGGGCGGCCCCCGGTACGGTCGCGGCCAGCACACGCACGCGCTCGCGCGCCTCGGCGAGGTGGCGGCCGGCTGGCCGCTCCACCGCGTAGCGCTCGTAGGCTGCCGGCGTGTTCTCGGCCGTGGCGCGAAGCCAGGCGGCCTCGTCCTGGGCCGGGGCGACGAAGGCGACCCAGTAGCCCGCAGCCGCGACCGCGAGCAGCGCAGCCACGATGGCAGCGGCAACCAGATTGCTGCCGCGCTTTTCGGCCGCCGGCTCGACCGGAGAGGGAATGTCGTCGAACGTAACCCGGCGTGGCGCCGATGCGGGGCCGGGCGGGCGCGGGCGCTCGGACTGAGCGAGCGACGAGGTCGTGGGAGCGGCAGCTCGTGGTGCCGGAGCAGCAGTCGTCGCGGGACGCGCGGCGCTCTGGCGATCGAGCACCGTCGTCGCCCTGCCAGAGGGCGCCAGCAGCATCCGCCGCCACGCGCCGACCGATTGTGGACGGTCCTCGGGTCTCACGCTCATGGCCTTGGCGATCGCCGCCAGGAAGCCCGGCCGCCACGCGCCATCCTGCTCCATCGCCATCGGCTCGCCGAGATCGCGCGAAAGCGCGTCGGGAGGCGGTTTTCCCGTCACCAGGAAGTAGAGCGTCGCGCCCAGCGCATAGATGTCGCTCCAGGCTCCCTGCCGATCGAGATCGACGGCGTACTGCTCCTTGGGGGAATAGCCCGGCGTGACGATGGCGTGCACGGTGCGCGACTGAACGGAGATGGCCTGCCGGGCGGCACCGAAGTCGATCAGCACAGGCTCGTGGCCATCGCGCATGATGACGTTGGCCGGCTTGATGTCGCGGTGCAGGATGCCCGCCTCGTGCACCACGCCGACCGCATCGAGCAGCCGGCCGGCGATGTGATCGGCCTCGGCCTGGGTCGGCGAGCGCCCGAGCTGCTGGCGCCACTCGAGAAGGCTCGGTCCCATCTCGAAATCGAGCACCATGTAGGCGGTGTTGTTCGCCTCGAACAGGCGGGCGACCCGCACGATGCCGGGAAACCGGAAGCGGGCGAGCGTGCGCGCCTCCTCCAGGAACTTGGCCCGGCCCCATTCCAGCACGCCCTGGTCGCGGGTCGAGCGCGCAACCACCGTCGAGCCGCGCTCGCGCAGCGCCAGATCGGACGGAAAGTATTCCTTGATGGCGACCGGCTTGCCGAGCCTCAGGTCGTCGGCCTTGTAGGTGAGCCCGAAGCCGCCCTGGCCGAGCACGCCGGTGATGCGGTAGTCGCCCGCGAGGACGGCGCCGAGCGGAAGGGCCAGACGGAAATCCTGCACACGCGCCTCCTGCCGCTCCGCCCGCAGCTCGATGGGCAGGACCGTGGCCGAATTCGTCCTTCCGTGCAAGCCGGTTGCGCTTGCGCGGAGCAAAGGTGCACTGGCCCGCCCGCTCCGCGCCGCGATGAGCGTCCTCGCACTGCTGCGCGGCAGTGCCGAGGGAACTCCCGGCATGGGTCTCGGTTGACTTGTCGTCATCGAGTCAGCGCGGAGACGGCCATGCCAAAACCGGATACCCCGGCGACCCTCAATCGGCGGGCCCTGCTCGCGACAACGGCCACGGTCGCAGCCTCGCGTGTCATTGGACCGACTCCGGCCAACGCACAGACGGTTCCACCTGCGGCCGCTGGAGCGGAGACCGTCCCCGCTTCCCCGAACGCGCCGGAAAGCATCGCGCTCGAGGTCAACGACCGACCTTACCGCGCCACGGTCGACACGCGGGCGAGCCTGCTCGATGTGCTGCGCGAGCATCTGGGCCTCTCCGGCACGAAAAAGGGCTGCGACCATGGCCAGTGCGGCGCGTGCACCGTCCACATCGACGGCCAGCCGGTATTGTCCTGCCTCACGCTTGCGGTTCTGGCCGAAGGTCGTCAGGTGCGAACCATCGAAGGGCTCGCAGAGCGCGACAAGCTGCATCCGATGCAGCAGGCTTTCATCGATCACGATGCCTTCCAGTGCGGCTACTGCACGCCGGGGCAGATCATGTCGGCAGTGGCCTGCGTCGAGCAGGGCCATGCCGGGTCGAGCGAGAGCATTCGCGAGTTCATGAGCGGCAATCTCTGCCGCTGCGCGGCCTACCCGAACATCGTCGCCGCCATCCAGGACGCCGTCGGCAAGATGGAGCGCACCTGATGCGACCCTTCGATCTGTCCCGCGTGCAGACGCCCCGTGATGCGATTGCTGCCGCCAATAGCGCGACCGAGTTCATCGCCGGTGGCACGACGCTGGTCGACCTCATGAGGCTCGACGTGTTGCGCCCTACCAAGGTGGTCGACATCAACCCCCTCGAGCAGGACCCGCGTCTGGGTGGCATCGAGGTCGGGGACGGTGAGATCAGGCTCGGGGCGCTCGTTCGCATGAGCAAGGCTGCCAGCGACGAAAGGCTCGCCAAGGCGATGCCGGCGCTCGTCCAGTCGCTCGATCTCGCGGCGAGCCAGCAGTTGCGCAACATGGCCTCGCTCGGCGGCAACGTTCTGCAACGCACCCGCTGCCCCTACTTCAGGGATACGTCCTGGGCCGCATGCAACAAGCGCGAGCCGGGCTCGGGCTGTGCCGCGCTCGGAGGCTTCAACCGCTTGCATGCCGTTCTCGGCGCCAGCGATGCGTGCATCGCCACCTATCCGGGCGACTGGGCGCAAGCCCTCGTCGCTCTCGAGGCGATGATCGAGATCGCTGGTCCGCGGGGCGAGCGAACGATTCCCTTCGCCGAGCTGCACCGTATGCCCGCCTCGACCCCGCAGATCGAGACCGTGCTGGAGCCTGGCGATCTGATCGTGGGATTTCGCATCCCGCGCAACGACCGGGCGCGCCGCTCGGTCTACGTCAAGGTACGGGATCGGGCGTCCTAC
>JBFWQN010000052.1:0-16694 GCA_050249405.1 Hyphomicrobiaceae bacterium
GGGGAGCGCCGCACACTCCCCTCGCCCAGGTCGCCATGACGGCGGCTCGTCAACAGAGCGCGCTCGGCCAGACCAAACCGTGATGACGGCTCGCGGGTCCGGCGCGCTCCCGTCGAGGCCTCCTACAAGTCCTCGACCGAGATGACGACGACCGTCGTGTTGTCCTGGTGCGGCTCGCCCATGGCATCCACGGCCTCGACAAGAGCATCGGCGATCGCCTTCGGGCCGTTGCCGGCCTGCTCAGCCACCACGGCGCGGATCGCCTCCTCGTCGAGGGAATGGATGCCATCGCTCGAGACAATGACGAGATCGCCCGGCGCCAGCTCGAGCATGCGCTCCGGCGCGTCGATCAGCTCCATCTCCTCACCCGTCACGGCCGAGCGCAGATAGTGGCGGCGCGGGTCGGCGCGAGCCTGCTCCGGCGTCATCTTGCCCTGCGCCACCATTCGGTCGATGAGCGGCGCGAGCGAATGATCGTCGTTGAGCTGCTCGAGGTCGCCCGCCCGGAAGAGGTACATCGGGCTGTCTCCGACGCTCACCCAACTGAGCCCCTGCGGCCCGATGGAAACGCCGACCAGCGTCGCTCCCATACCCGCGAGTGCCGGATCGTCCCGCACCTTCTCGCCAATGGCACGATTGGCAGCCTGCAGCGACGGCATCAAGCGCCCGCGACCATCGCCATCAGCCGCTACGAAATGAGCGAGGAACGCGCTGCAGATGGTAGCGGACGCCAACGCACCACCCGCATGGCCTCCCATGCCGTCGGCCAGCACGGCGACCAGCGCCACACCCTCGGGCAGCCGATCCGGATCGGCGTCCGGCACGAGCTCGCCCTGGCCCGGCCATACGGCCGCGGCATCCTCCTGATAGGGCCGCGCGCCCTGGCTGGCGCGGCTCGCATGAAAGAACTTGAGCATCAGCCCTTCATCTCGGTGAGCTCGCCCCAATCGAAGTCCTGGCCGCAGAACGGAACGAACACAAGCTGGGTGTGACCCATCGTGATCACATCCATAGCCGCCAACTCGACGGCCGCCGTCGGCTTCGTATTGTTCACCGCGACAATGTTCGTCTTGGCCAGATTGGGCACAAGGAGGAACCGCCGGTCAACCGAATCGTAGCGGATATAAGCCTGCTCCTCGCTGGAAATCGTCTCGTCGCCGAAATCGACGGGAATACGCTGCCCCGAGGAGCGGCCGACGGTGTTGTTGCCCTCGTAGATGGGCCGGAAGGCACCGAGGCCGGATCCACCGATCACCACGAGCCATCCGACCACCGGATCCTGGTGGAAGTCTGTTCGCTTGACGGGCGACTTGCCGCGCACGAGCTGGGTTCTTGCCGGCCCGCCCGGCAGCGGCGGACGAGCGCCGCCCGCCCTGACGGCGCGCGTCTGGGGCGCCTCCCCCCCGCGGGCCTCGAGCGCAGCTTCGGCAGCCGAAGGCACTCCCGTTCGCCGCTCCGTCGCCGTCCCCGTGCTGCCCGGAGCAGCGGCCGGCAATGCCGGCACGCCGGGAGCGGGTGGCTGCGGCAACGCTTTCGGCTCGTTCGCTGCGTGCGCGGGCGCTCCTTCGCTGCGCCCTGCGGCCGCCAGCGCCTCGCGCAACGATCCAATACGGCGCTCGCCGCCCTCGTCTGCCGCCTTCCCTGCCATCGGTCCCTCCTTCAGCTGGCCCAAGACTCCGACGCGTCCGCCACTCTGGTCTTTTCCCGGTCCTCGATACCGCGCCCGGTCTCTTTTGTCGTCATCCCGCCACTAGACCTGGATGATCCCTCGGTGCGAGCCCGCCATTGCCGAGATGGAAGTGCACGCACGCATTGCCCAGCTCGATCCGGTCGCCATCCCTCAGCCGCCTGCGCCGCGCCCGCGCCCCGTTGACGGATACGCCGCCGGAAACGGCCGGGTGCGCATCCGGGTCGGCGCTTACGTCCAACACATAGAACTCGGCCTCCGGCGTCCTCTGGATGATCGCGTGCATCTCTGCGAGCCCGGCGCCGCTCACGACCAGCTCGCAGTCCGGACTGCCACCGATGCGCGTGAGCTCACCGACCGTGACCGGCGGCACGCCCGCACCTGCCACGGTGATCCAGGCCCGCGCGCCCGGCCGCCCACCCGTCGCAGGACCGATGACAGCGACGACCTCACGCGCCCGCAGCCGCGCGGCTCCGCGTCCGACCAGGCGGAGCAAGGCTGCCAGCAGAGCGAGGAACGGGAGCAGCACCGCGACGCCGCCCGCCAGCATAGCCGCCGGCTGGCGTTGCATCCCGCTGCGCAACAGCTCCGCTCCTGCCGCCGGCAAGGGAGCGATCTGCTCGGTCCAGCCGGCAAGCCCCGGCATTGGTTGAAGCGCGAGAGGCAGCGCCAGCACCAAAGCCGCACGGACACTCCAGAGCAGGCGGCGAGCCGACGGATCGTGCTGCCGCCTCGCCAGATGGGCCATCATCCAGCGCGCCTCCATGACGGGAATCGTTCACTGGTGCCGAGGCTGCGCGCCGATGACGGCTGGAACATGGCTGGAGAACGGCGAAACTCGGAGCTCCAAGCCGATGAAAAGCTTGCCGCGGGCGGCAGACACCCGCTCTGATGTGGCCCGCCCCATCCTTTTGCCATATTGATGGCTGGATATCGTCGCAGGGGAGTCGGCGTGCTGGCCCGATGGATGGGCATGTCCGGCAGCGGGGAGGGCAGCGTGATCCTGACAGCGGACACTCGCGCGACTGCCACAGCAGCAACCGCATCGGCGTATCGAGCCGCGGAGCGCGCAGCACCCACGTGGCCCCGTCCGTCCGGCCGCCGCGCATGAGCGATCTGGTCGCGCTCAAGCCTGGAACGGTGCTGGCCGACGAGTACCGGATCGAGCGCACGCTCGGCGCCGGCGGCTTCGGCATCACCTATCTCGCCGAGGAGATCGCGCTCGCACGACTCGTCACCATCAAGGAATACTTTCCCGTCGACTTCGCGGCGCGCGACCACCTCGAGGATGTCGTGCCGCGCTCGCAGAGCTGCGAGGGCGACTACAGCTGGGGTCTCGACCGCTTCCTCGCGGAGGCCCAGACGCTGGCGCGCTTCAACCACCCGAACATCGTGCGCGTCTACCGGTTCTTCCAGGCCCGCAACACGGGCTACATCGTGCTGCATTACGAGGACGGCGGCAGCCTGAAGGGCTGGTTGCGCAGTCTCGGCCGTGCACCGCGCCAGCCCGAGCTGGACCGGCTGCTCGAGCCGCTGCTCGATGCCCTCGAGACCGTCCACGCGGCCGACTACCTGCACCGGGACATCGCGCCGGACAACATCATGATGCGCCGCGACGGGCAGCCGGTGCTGATCGATTTCGGCTCGGCCCGCGGCGACATCGCCAAGCACTCGAAGACCATCTCGGCGCTGGTCAAGCCGGGCTACAGCCCGTTCGAGCAATATGCCACGACCAGCCGCCAGCAAGGTCCCTGGACCGACATCTACTCGCTGGGCGCAACACTCTACGAGGCGGTCACCGGGCGCCGGCCTGCCGATGCGCCATCGCGGATGGTGGCGGACGAGCTGGTGCCGACGGGCGATGCCGCGCTGTCGTCCTACCGGCCCCGCTTCCTGTCGGCGATCGACAAGGCTCTTCGCCTCGAGGTGACGGAGCGGCCGCGCTCGATCGCGGAGTGGCGGGCCGAGTTGCTGGCCCCGGCGCCCCCACGGGCCGAGAAGGCGCGAAAGGCTCCATCCAGCGCCGCGGAAGCCGCACCCGCCGAGCGCCAACCCGAGGCGGTCGGAGCCGGCGCTGTGGGGCAGGCCGCAGCGGCGGAGGCCAAAGCCGGAGCGGCGGGTGCCGGCACGAAATCCAAAGTCGCGGCTGCCGCCCCGCAGAGACAGGCCTCGAAAGCACCGGCTGCCGGATCGGCTCCGCGCGGCACGGCGGCGTCCGCCGATGCGCCGCGCGGCCTGGCCGAAGCGTTTCTCGACGGCTGGCGCAAGGGCAGGCCCCCGCCCGATGTCGGCTCGCGCCGCCGCGCACCTGCAACGCCGCCGCCACCCCCTCTTCCTGCCGCCTCGGCCGCCAAAGCCACCACGTCGGCGGATCAACTTCAGGCGGCGGCGCCCGCTCCGCCAAAAGGTCGCCGCTGGTCCCTTTTCGGTCGACGTGCGCGCGTCGCCCCCGACACGCCCGAGCCCGGCGCGCGCAAGGCGACCCCGCGCTCGCTGCGCAAGCGGACGGCCGGCAGCTGGTGGCGGATCGGATTGCATCTCGCGCTGGCGGTCGGCCTCGCGTCTGCCGCCGTCTACGTCCAGGACCAGCTGCCGACCGTGCGCCGCGAAGGCGCCGGACTGCTCACCAGCCAGACCGGGGCCGATGTCCCCCTCGCGCAGCTCAAGGGCCACCGTGGCGCGGTCACGGGCCTCGCCTTCACCGAGGACAGCCAATCGATCGTCAGCGCATCGAGCGACGGGACGCTCAAGGTGTGGAACGTCGCGCGGAGCGTCCTGCTGCGCACGCTCGAGCTCGATGCTGGCGCTGCAACGGCCTTGTCGGTCTCCAAGACCCGCGCCGTGACCGGTCACAAGGACGGCACGGTCGCGCTCTGGGACATCGAGACTGGCTCACGCCTCGCCAGCTTCAAGCGCAGCGACGCGGCAATCTGGGCGGTGGCGTTCGCCGGGCGCGGCGACCGGGTGGCGGCTGCAGCGCAGGATGCCGTCGTCGCCGTCTGGGAGGCCGGCCAGCCGCTGGCCCCCGTGCATGCGCTGGAGGGGCACTCGGGAGCGGTCAAGGCGCTCGCTTTCGCGTCGCGGGGCCCCTTCCTCGCCTCTGGGGGCGCCGATCAGACGGTGAGGCTATGGAGCCTCGACAAGCACGAGCTCGTGCGCTCCTATCGCGGCCATGACGAGCCCTTGGAGGCGGTCGCCTTCGAGCCGGGCGGGCGCACGCTCGCCTCGGCCGCTGCCGACGGGCAGATCCGGCTCTGGTCCACCTATGCCAATCGCCTGAAGAAGCGGCTCGAGGGACACGACGGCGCGGTCCCGGCCCTCGCCTTCGCCGCCGAGGGCGGCCATCTGGTTTCCGGCGGGGCCGACGGGACTGTGCGCATCTGGGATGCCGGCCGCGGCAAGTCCGTCCGGGTCATGAGGCCCGGGGCCGGAGCGGTGACGGCCCTCGGCATCTCACCAGACTCCCGGCGCATCGCGGCCGGAGCCGCCGACGGAACGGTGCGGGTGCTCGCCGCCTTGCTGCCGAAAGAAGGCTCCTGAGCGCGACCACTCGCGGGCATTTCGCATGGCCCAGCGCCGCGCATTGCGCCTATGATCCGATGCATCCGCCAGCCGCAGAGGTCGCCATGCCCGCTTCCGGCACACTCGACGCCGTGACGCTCGAGATCATCTGGACCCGCCTCATCTCAGCAGTGGACGAGGCCGCGAAAGTCATCGTGCGCACCTCGTTCTCGACGCTGTCCAACGAGGCCAACGATTTCGCCTGCGTGATCACGGATGCCAGCGGCCGCTCGCTGGCTCAGAACTCGGGCTCGATCCCGTCCTTCATCAACTGCCTGCCCGCCACCGTGAAGCATTTCCTCGCCCGCATGGGGGCGGAGCGGATGCGGCCCGGCGACGTGCTCATCACCAACAACCCGTGGGATGCGACCGGTCACCTCAACGACATCACGCTGGTGAAGCCGATCTTCCTGGGCGAGCGCCTGGTCGCCTTCGCGGCCACCACCTCGCATGTGCCCGACATCGGTGGGCGGGTGCGCTCCGTCGAGCCGCGGGAGCTCTACGAGGAAGGCTTTCACATCCCTCTCATGCACCTCATTCGCGAGGGCGTGCCCGACCAGACGCTGATCACGCTGCTCGAGACCAACGTGCGCACGCCCGAGCAGACGCTCGGCGACGTGTGGGCGCAAGCGAGCGCCCTCTCGGTGATCGAGACGCGCCTCCTCGCGACCATGAACGATTACGGCCTCACGCGTCTCGACGCCTTCGCGGCCGACCTGTTCCGGCGCTCCGAGGCGGCCATGCGGGCCGCGATCCGCACCGTTCCGCCGGGCACCTACCGCTACGCGATGCGGACAGACGGCCTCGATCAGCCGTTCGATCTCCAGGTTGCCGTCACCATCGACGGCGATCGCGCCTCGTTCGACTTCACCGGCACCTCGCCGCAGCAGCCGCGCGCCATCAATTGCGTGCTCGCGTACACGTTCGCGATGACGGCCTACGCCATGAAATGCGCGCTGCTCCCGAACCTGCCGAACAACGAGGGCGTTCTCGCGCCCCTCGAGGTGATCGCTCCCGAGGGATCCCTGCTCAATCCACGCTTTCCCGCCTCGTGCGGCGGCAGGGCCGCAACCGGCCACTACGTGCCCGCGCTCATTTTCGGTGCCCTGCACCAAGCGATCCCCGAGAAGGTCATGGCGGCGCCGGGGTCGCCGCTCTGGATCCTCACGATCTCGGGCGTTGGCGAGGACCACAAGCCGTTCGCCACGGTGCTCTTCTACAACGGCGGGCTCGGCGGCCGCGCCACCGGGGACGGCGTGGCCGTGCTGTCGTGGCCGTCCAACATCTCTTCGACGCCCGTCGAGGTGGCCGAGCGATCCGGCCGGATTTTCTTCCGCCGCAAGGCGCTGCGTCCGGACTCAGGCGGCGATGGCCAATTCCGCGGCGGGTTGGGGCAGACGATCGAGCTCGATTGCATCAGCGACCGCGAGATGTCGGCCTGGCCGGTGACGGAGCGGACGCGCTTCGCCGCGCCGGGGTTGGGCGGAGGACAGAGCGGTGCAACTGGCCGCGTTCTGATCAACGGCGAGGCGATCGACACGCGGCGGATGCTCCTCTTGAAGCGCGGCGATCGCATCACGATCGAGACGCCGGGCGGCGGCGGGTATGGCGATCCGGCGAGCCGATCGCCAGCGGCGAGAGTGAGGGACCGCGCGCTCGGCTACGTCGACGCTGCAGCGGAGCATGCAAACTGATAGCGGCGGCTCACCCCAGCTCACAGGCCCGGGGGATCCGCGCCATCTGGCCAGGTTACGGCTTCTTCGTGCCAATCTCGCGCTTCAACTCGTCGGCAAGCTGGTCGACGAGATCGTGGTCGACCTCCGCCGGTCGGCGATCGATCGGCGCGCCCGGTTTGTCCTCGGCGCCGGTCTCGTGCGACGGCGGGATCGGATCGCTGGCCGGAAACGTGTCTTTCAGTGCCTTGTCCAGCTCGCGCTCGGTCTTCTCGCGCGGCTTGTCCTTGGCTTCGGCTGGCATCAGATGTCGCTCCTCCGCTGTATCGCGTAGGAACGTCCGGGTGGAGCACCGGTTCCGGCCGCAGCGCGGTCAGCCGCCGCGCCGATGCTCCTCGAGCCGCGGCATGATCTCCACGAAATTGCAGGGCCGGTGACGATTGTCGAGCTGCCACTTGAGAATGCCGTTCCAGCCATCCTTGCAGGCGCCCGGAGAGCCGGGGAGGCAGAAAATGTAGGTGCCGCCGGCCACGCCGGCGCAGGCCCGCGACTGGATGGTCGAGGTCTCGATCTTCTGGAACGAGATCATATGGAATACGACCGAGAAGCCGTCGATCTCCTTCTCGAACAACGGCCTGAGCGCCTCGGGCGTCACATCGCGCCCGGTGAAGCCCGTGCCCCCGGTGGTAATCACGGCGTCGACCTGTGGGTCTGCGACCCAGCCCTGAACCTTGGCCCGGATCTGCGCTACGTCATCGCGCACAATCGCGCGGTCGGCCAGCTCGTGCCCCGCCTCGCCGATCAACTCGGCCAGCGTATTGCCGGACTTGTCGTCCGCGGGTGTACGCGTGTCCGAGACGGTCAGCACCGCAATGCGGACCGGGATGAACGGACGGCTCTCGTCGAGCTTCGGCATGAGGAACTCGCTTCTGGTTCAGAACGGCGCAATTACGTCTCTTGCCCCACAACGCTACCCGACGTTTACGCCGATGGCGGGGGACTTTACTCGCTACGCATGTTGTAAAAACGAATAGTACCGCAGTCGACGTCGCGCCAGCGTCGGCAACACGCGGCGGGCCATCTCAGGAAAACATACGTGACCGTACTCATCCAGACCTCCGATCTGATCAAGTTGGTGCTCGAAAAAGTGGCCCACCTTTCCGGGTGGCTCCTGGTCGTGCTGGCCAGCATCACGTGTATCGATGTTTTCTCGCGCAAGCTCGGGATCCCCATCCCTCTCACGAAAATGCAAGAGCTCGAGTGGCACGCGCATACAGCCGTGTTCTCGCTGTGGATGGGCTATAATTGCACAATCAACGCACATCCACGGGTAGACAGCTACACCGAGACGCTCAAGTACCGCACGAAGGCGTGGATCGAGTTCTGGGGCTGCCTGCTGTTCGCATTGCCGTTCATGTACGTGATCCTGTGGTACGGGTCCGACTTTTTCTGGACCTCCTTCAGTCAGAACGAGAGCTCCGAGAATCCCAATGGGCTTGAGCATCGCTGGGCGATCAAGGGGGTGTTCTACATCGGCCTTTGGCTTCTCATGCTGGGCCTGATCAGCGTCTGGCTGCGACTGATCGTATTCCTCTTCGGCCGTCGCTCGCAGGAGGAGGTTCGCCTCGAGATCGGACATGCAGAGCTCGACGTCTGAGGGGGCGGCTCGATGATTACCTGGATCGCAGATCACCTCGCGCTGATCATGTTCGTCGCGATGTTCTTCGTCATCTTCTGTGGCTACCCCGTCGCCTGGGTCATGGGCGGCATGGGTCTATTCTTCGGCTTCGTCGGTTCACTCCTGGGGATTTTCAGTTTCCAAAGCCTGTCGAATGTCATTTTGCGCATGTGGGGCGGCGTCGCCATGGACTCGACGCTCGTCTCGATCCCGAGCTTCATCTTCATGGGAACCATCCTCGAGCGGTCGGGCTCGGCGAAAGACATGCTGATGGCCACCGAGGTGCTGCTGAGGAGGGTGCCTGGGGGCCTCGCGGTCTCGGTCATGGTGATGGGCACGATCCTCGCAGCACCGATCGGCGTCGTCGGCGCGGCCGTGGTGCTCCTGTCTGTCATCGCACTGAAGCCGATGCTAGATGCCGGCTACGACAAAGAGCTTGCTATCGGCACCATTGCCTCGGCGGGAACGCTCGGCATCCTCATTCCGCCAGCGATCATGATCGTCGTCATGGCCGAGATGCTCCAGACCTCGTCGGGCGCCCTGTTCGCGGCGGCTACCGTGCCCGGCTTCCTGCTGTCCGGCCTGTACCTGATCTATATCCTCGGCATCGCGATCTTTCAGCCGGAGAAGGCGCCGAAGATGCCGGCTGACTACGGACCGCAGAACAGGGCCGAGTTCTGGCGCGTGATGTGGACGGGCCTGTTCCCGATGACCATGTTGATGGTGATCGTTCTTGGCGCCATTTTCGCGGGTTGGGCGACGGCGACCGAAAGCGCGGGCGTCGGCGTGCTCGGCGCCGTCCTCATCGCGTGGATCAACAAGCAGCTCTCGTGGCGCATGATGAACGAGGCCATCCAATCGGCCTGCCGGTCGAATGCGATGGTGTTCCTGATTTTCCTCGGCGCCACGTGCTTCTCTTTCGTGTTCCGCACGCTCGGCGGCGATGACGTGATGATATCGACGCTCGGCTACTTCGGGATCGACACGGCCTGGGAGATGATGGCCTTCGTCATGGTGCTTATCTTCCTGCTCGGGTTTCCATTCGAGTGGATCGAAATCTGCCTTATTGTGCTGCCGATCTTCGCGCCGATTCTTGCGCGTTACGATTTCTCGGGCCACATCGGCAACAACTCATACTTCATGGTGTGGTTCGCGACACTCGTCGCGGTCAACCTGCAGACGGCCTTCATGACTCCTCCGTTCGGCGCAACGCTGTTCTACATGCGGGGAACTGTGCCGCCGGGTATCACGATGAGCCACGTCTACCGGGCAATGACGCCGTTCGTCCTCCTCCAGCTCCTCGGGCTCCTGCTCTGCATCGCCTTCCCGGGCATCTCGCTCTGGCTCCCTCGCATCACGGGTCTGCTCGACTAGCCTCTCGACCGATCAAGCGCCCGCCGTGAGCCTCGGCAGGCGCTTGATCGCGCTGATCCGACCTCCGGCCTTGAGCGTGCGGTCGGCGGCCGACTGCAGGGGCTCGACCGCCACGGCCATGTGGAAGGCATTGGCGTGCAGCAGCATCACGCCGTCGACCATGACGCCCACATGGCCGGGCCAGAACACCATGTCGCCGCGCTCGAGCCCGTCCAGCCGATCGGGAACGAGAACGCTCTCGCCGAGCGCCGCCTCCTGCATATCGCTGTCGCGGGGGGCCGTTATCCCCGCTGTGGCGAGTGCGATCTGCAAGAGACCCGAGCAGTCGAGCCCGAGCCGCGTCTTGCCGCCCCAGAGATACGGCGTGCCGATGAACCGCTCCGCCACGTCGACGAAATCGCGGGCGCGCTCGTTGCTGGCGCGGATATGCCGCTCGACCACGAAGCCACCCCCGCTGAGTGCCGCGAAGCGCTCGTCACGGCTCTTTGCGGCGACGAGCGCGCCGAGCGGAAGCTGCAGCGTCGGCGGCACCTTGATGTCGGGCTCGGGGTAGACGAACGTGCCGAGTGCATGGACGCGGTGCGTCGGCTCGGCGAGCTCCGCCGACAAGTTGTCGGCCTTGACGTAGCCCACATACCGGTCCTGCACGAGTTGCACCCACGCCCAGCCGTCCGCAACATCGAAAACAGTGACGGCCTCGCCATGCAGTGCCTCCGTCTCCAGCGGCGCGGCGGCGTCCGGGCGGCGCCGTAGCGCGGCTGTCGCCGCCGAGACGCGCGATGGCTCGCCCGCTACGAAGCGCGTTGCGGAGACGCGGCCTTCCAGCTCAGCGGCAGCCAGGTCGTCGCGGTACGCGTGCGTCCGCCGGTCGAGCGTCGAGTTCGCCGTCATGTCCCCGTCCGTGATGCCGCACCCTGCCCGAAGGCTGCGGTCAGCGCCTCGAGCACGGCGCGAGCTGCCTGCGTCTCGCCGCCGCGTGGACCGAGCGCCTTGGCTTGCGGGCGCCAGCCATATACGTCGAAATGGGCGAAATGGCGGGCCTTCGTGACGAAACGCCTGAGAAACATGGCGCCGACGATGGAGCCGGCGAAGCCGCCCTCCGACACATTGCCCATGTCCGCGATGCTGCTGTCCAGCCAGCCCTCATAGGGCGTCCGCAACGGCATCGCCCAAACCGCATCGCCGACCGCGTCGCCGCCGCGCACGATGGCGGCGGAAAGTTCTGCGTCGTCGCAATAGAACGGTACGATCTCCGGGCCGAGCGCCACGCGCGCGGCACCGGTCAGCGTGGCGAACGTGTAGAGGTGGTCGGGCGCCTCCTCGTCGGCGAGGGCCAGCGCGTCGGCGAGGACGAGGCGTCCCTCCGCGTCCGTATTGCCGATCTCGACGGTCCGTCCCGCCCGGCTGCGGATCACGTCACCGGGACGGAAGGCATTGCCCGAGACGCTGTTCTCGGCGACGGCAAGCAGCACGCGCAGGCGCACGTCGAGGCCCGTCGCCAGGATCATGTGCGCGAGGGCGAGCGCGGTCGCGGCGCCACCCATGTCCTTCTTCATCAGCAGCATGGCGCTCGACGGCTTGATGTCGAGGCCGCCCGTGTCGAACGCGATGCCCTTGCCGACAAGGGTCACTTTCGGCGCGTCGGCGCGTCCAGCCGTGATGTCGACGAGACGCGGCGCACGCGGGCTCGCTCGCCCGACGGCGTGGATCAGCGGGAAATTCTGCGAGAGGAGCTCGTCGCCGACGATCGAGCGCACGTCCGCGCCGTGGTGGCGCGCGAGTCGAACGGCGGCCGCCTCGATCTCCTCGGGGCCCATGTCGCTCGCCGGCGTGTTGATCAGGTCACGACCCAGCGCAACCGCCTCGGCGAGTGCCACCAGCCGCCCCCGGTCCACGCCCTGCGGGACGACCAGCCGGGGCAGCGCATCGCCTGCGGCCGACTTGTAGCGGCGGAAACGATAGGCGCCGAGCGTCCAGGCAAGCGCCGCGAGCCCCGCATCGCCGACCGGCGAGGCGAAGTGCCAGTCACCCGCAGGCAGCACGCCCGGCAGCAGCCCGACCAGCGTCTCGACGGGCTCTGAGGAGGCCAGATCCCTGGCCTCACCCAGGCCCAGGACGGCGCCGGCGAGCGTGCCGCCGGCTCCCGGCAACAAAGCGTGCTTGCGTGCTGCGCCCTTGAAGCCGATGGCCTCGAGCCAAGTCCGCTGCTCCACGGTCGGACCGGCCGCTCCATTGCGGCTCGCCTCGAGATCCTTCGGCCGCATGAGCCAGATCGGCCGGGTCGGCCCGCCAGTGCCGGCCTCCGGCACGAGGACGGCGTCGGTTGCGGCCGGGTCGAGGGGCGCTTTGCTCATGGGTTTTCCGCTGGCTGGCAAGGTCGGCAGTCGCGCTTGCGCTTAGCGCGGGCCTCGACGGCTTGACAACCGCATCTGCCGAGTTGTCCCGCGTCGCATCACTTAAGGCTTTGTTGACCGGAGTATCGGATTGTTACGCCAGGAAGCACGATGTTCTGCGCGACCCCGCGTCGCGCCAAGGAGGGCACGCCATGGCGAACGGATCAGTCTCGCGCACTCGGAGCAGCACGATTGCCCGGCTGCCTGCGGTTGCGGCATCGCTGGCCGTCGCCATGATGCTCGGAGCCTGCGCGGGCGGTGGCGAGATCGACCTCGGGCTCGCCGACAAGCCCCAGACGACCGACATCGCCACGGCGAGCGCGGAGCCCCGCTCGGAGAGCGAGCTCGAGAAGGCGACGGCCTACTGGGCCGAGCAGCACACGAAGAATCCCCGCGATGCGAAAGCCGCGGTCTCCTATGCCCAAAACCTGAAAGCGCTCGGCCGCAAGTCGCAGGCGCTCGCAGCGCTGCAGGCCGGCTACGTCCACTCGCCGACCGACAGGCCGCTTCTGTCCGAGTACGGCCGCCTCGCGCTCGAGCTCGGCCAGGTTTCAACGGCGGCCCAGCTCCTGGAGCGCGCCGACGATGCGGCCAAGCCCGACTGGCGCGTCGTCTCCGCACGCGGCACGGTGCTTGCCAAGCAAGGCCAATACAAGGACGCGATCACCCTCTACGAGCGGGCGCTGGCCCTGTCGCCAAGCCAAGCCTCGGTGATGAACAATCTGGCGATGGCGTACACCATGGACGGTCAAGCGGCGCGCGGCGAGGAGCTGTTGCGCCAAGCCCAGGCCGCAGGCGCCACCGATCCGCGCGTCAAGCAGAACCTGGCGCTCGTGCTCGGCCTGCAGGGCAAGCCCGACGGCAGCGCGCCCGTCCTGATGGCCCCGCTGCCGATCGTGCAAGCGTCGGCGACACAGCCGGCGGCCGCCCCGCAGATCAAGAGCGCCAACTGGGATGCTCCGCTGCCGATGGAGACGAAAGCGGCGGCCGGCTCCAAGAAGAGCAAGACAGCGGCGGCAAAACCCGTCGATCCGGACCATCTGGTGCAACAGGCGCTCGCCGCCGAGCAGGCGAAGGCTGCCCAGCGCTGAGGCGGGCGACCTGTGGGCGCCGCGACGAAGCGCTCGGGGCATCGTGATAGATTTTCGCACCCGGCTCGGCCCGTCCCTGGGCTCTGCCGGGTGCGCCTGCATATGCAGAACCCGCTGCGTGCTCCCACCGAGGAGATGACCCCATGACCGGCTCCGTGCCGAGCATTCGCGACTTCCCCCGCCGCTCCGGCGCCGCGGACGACATCGACTACGAGATCAAGGGCAACGACATGCAGTTCGTCGAGATCGAGCTCGATCCCGGCGAAAGCGCCATTGCCGAGGCTGGCGCCATGATGTTCAAGCCGGCCAGCATCGGCATGGACACCGTGTTCGGTGACGGCTCCCAGCCCGACAGCGGCTTTCTCGGCAGGCTTGCCGCGGCCGGCAAGCGCCTGCTCACGGGCGAAAGCCTGTTCATGACCGTGTTCACGCAGCAGGGGCGCGGCAAGGCCCGCATCGCATTCGCCGCACCCTATCCGGGCACCATCATGCCCTTCCGCCTCTCCGAGATGGGCGGCGCGCTCGTCGCTCAGCGCGACGCATTCCTCTGCGCCGCCAAGGGCGTCTCCATCGGCATCCATCTGCAGCGCAAGATCGGTGTCGGCCTGTTCGGCGGACAAGGTTTCGTCATGCAGCGTCTCGAGGGCGACGGCTGGGTGTTCATCCACGGCGGCGGCACGGTCATCGAGCGAGAGCTGGCCCCCGGAGAGGAATTGCACGTCGACACCGGCTGCATCGCCGCGATGACGCCCGACGTCGGCTTCGACATCGTGCGCGCGGGCTCCATCAAGTCGATGGTGTTCGGTGGCGAGGGGTTCTTCTTTGCGCAGCTCACCGGGCCCGGAAAAATCTGGCTGCAGAGCCTGCCGTTCTCGCGGCTCGCCGGACGCATGCGCGCCTCGGCCGGCGTCACGTCGTCGAGCGGCTCCGGCGGCTCGAGCTGGAGCTGGGGGAGCGGCGGCGACAGCGACGGCTCCAGCAGCGGCGGAGACAGCGGGGGCGGAGACGGTGGGGGCGAGTGAGCCGCCGTCCGATCCGGTCGCGGACCGAGCACCAGAGCCCATCGCACCCGGCGACGCGCCATCGCGCCGCAGGTGTCGCCGCTCGCCGCCCGGCGTGCCATAAACCCCGGCCTCAACTACCAGGGAAATCTCGATGCCATCGATGACATTTCGGCGGCTGGCACGGCTCGGCCTGCTGCTGGCTGCCGCTGCCACGCCCGCCGCCGCCCAGAAGCAGGGCGGCGTTCTCAAATCCTACGTTTGGGACAACCCGCCGTCGGCCTCGATCCACGAGGAGGCCACCATCTCGACGGTGTTCCCCTTCATGCCGGTGTTCAACAATCTCGTCGTCTTCGACCAGACGAAGGCCGAGGCGAGCCTCGACACCATCGTGCCGGACATCGCGAAGTCGTGGAGCTGGGACGACAGCAAGACGCGGCTCACCTTCAAGCTCGAGGACGGCGTCACCTGGCACGACGGCAAGCCGTTCTCGGCCGAGGACGTGAAGTGCACGTTCGACCTCGTCTCCGGACTGAAGGAGTCGCCGGACTTTCGCAAGAACCCGCGCAAGGTCTGGTACCACAACGTCAAGGAGATCAAGACCCACGGCCCGGCCGAGGTCTCGTTCGAGCTGAAGGCGCCGCAGCCCTCATTCCTGGCGCTTCTCGCCTCCGGCTACTCGCCGATCTATCCGTGCCACGTCTCCCAGCGCGACATGCGGACCAAGCCGATCGGCACCGGCCCCTTCAAGTTCGCCGAGATGAAGCGCGGCGAGATCGTGCGGCTCGTGAAAAATCCGAGCTACTGGAAGAAGGGCAAGCCCCACCTGGACGGCATCGACTACCGCATCATCGACAACCGCTCGACGCGAGTGCTTGCGTTCGTCGCGGGTGACGTCGACCTGACGTTCGTCTCGGACATCACGGTGGCGGGCCTGAAGGACGTCAACGCCAAGGCCCCTGCCGCCCAGTGTCAGTTCGTGCCGTCGAACAACACGATCAACATGATCGTCAATGCCGGTGCGCCGCCGTTCGACAATCCGAAGGTCAGGAGGGCGATGGCACTGGCGCTCGACCGGCCAGCGTTCAACACCATTCTCGCCGAGGGCAAGTCGTCGATCGGTGTGGTGATGCTGCCGGCTCCCGAAGGCAAGTGGTCGATGCCCGACGCCGAGCTGCAGAAGATCACCGGCTACGGTGCCGACCTCGCCAAGAACCAGGCCGAGGCGAAAGCGATCATGGAAGGGCTCGGCTACACGGCCGAGAAGCCTTTGAAGGTGAAGGTCTCCACTCGCAACATCCCGCTCTATCGCGACCCGGCCGTGATCTTCATCGACCAGATGAAGAAGATCCACATCGAGGGCGAGCTGGACGCCGTGGACACCACGATCTGGCACGCCAAGGTGCAGCGCAAGGACTACGCCATCGGCCTCAACACGACCGGCGTCGGCGTGGACGATCCCGACGTGAACATGGTCGAGAACTACACCTGCAAGTCGGACCGCAACTACACCGGCTACTGCAATCCCGAGGTGGACCGGCTCATCTTCGCCCAATCGCGGGAAACCGACCTGGCCAAGCGCAAGGAGCTGCTGTGGCAGGCCGAGCGCCTGATCGCCGAGGAGGTGGCACGGCCGATCATTCTGCACAACAAGGCGGCGACCTGCTGGCAGCCCTACGTCAAGGGCGTCACCAGCCACAACAACTCGCTCTACAACAGTTGGCGGATGGAGAACGCCTGGCTCGACAGGTAAGTCCGAGAAGCTGCGCCTGCGGCGTCCGAGCCGCAGGCGACCTTACGCGAGGCGGCGGCCAAGCCGGTGCCGGCGCTCGCGGATGTGCTGCACGACGAGCGGCGGCAGCCGCGCGGGCCACACAGGATCACGCTGCAATGCGGCCAAGGCGGTCACCGCCGATGCGCCCACCTTCCCGGAGCGCGCCTGCAGGCCGGCGAGATAGAACACCGCCCACGCGTGCCAGCGTCGGTAGGCCTCCCGCGCCCGGCGATCCCCGGCCTCCGAGATGCCGTCGGCTGCCGCGGCGAGGCACTCCCGCGCCAGGCGCACCGATGGCTCGAGATCGTTGAGCGTCAGCGAGCCGACGTGCACGTTGTAGCGATAGAGCGGCACGCCCGTCGTCACGTTGCGCGCGCCGGAAAGCAGCACGCGCAGCAGGAACTGGCGATCGGAGATGGCCGGATAACGCTCGTCGAAGAGACCGATGCGCTCGATCAGGCG
>JBFWQN010000053.1:0-16232 GCA_050249405.1 Hyphomicrobiaceae bacterium
AGCGACCACGAGACGAGCGAGTTGCGCGACGGCGGGAAGTCGATCGGGCGCATGAGCTGGGGGCAGTACGGCAATCGCGTCGGAGTCCCGCGCATACTCGATCTGCTCGCCCGTCACGACGTGAAAGCCACTTTCTACGTGCCCGCGGTGGTGGCGCTGCTCCATCCGGATGAGCAGCGGCGGATCGTCGGCGAGGGCCACGAGATCGGCATCCACGGCTGGATCCACGAGCTCAACTCTGTCCTGCCGTACGAGGCCGAGCGCGACCTCATGCTGCGCTCGGCCGAGACGCTCGAGAAGGTCTCCGGCCAGCGTCCTGTCGGTCTCAGGACGCCCTCCTGGGATTTCAGCCCGAATACGCTCAGGATCGAGAAGGAGATGGGGCTCGCCTACGACAGCTCGCTGATGGCCGACGAGGACTGCTACGAGCTTCTGCTCGACGGCGCGCCGACGGGCATTGTCGAGCTGCCCGTCGAGTGGGTGCGCGACGATGCCGTCTATTTCATGATGAACCGCTTCTCGTCATTGCGTCCCTACACGCCGCCGACCGACGTGCTCGACATCTTCCGGCGCGAGCTCGATGCGGCCCACGCGGACGGGGGCATCTTTCAATTGACCTGCCATCCCCACATCATCGGCTACCGCTCGCGCATCTGGATCATCGACGAGCTGATCAGACACGCCAAGGCCAAGGGCAGCGTCTGGTTCGCCAGCCACGCCGAGATCGCAGCCTGGGCCAAGGCAAATGCGTGAGCCCCAGACGCGGCGACGGCTGCGGAGTGCTCAGGCCGGACGATAGGTATCTCGGGCCGCGTCCTCTCCAATCTTGCCGTCGGCAATGTCCCGGGCGACGGCGTCGGGAGCTCGTGCAGCCGCCGGTCCCCAGCCGCCACCGCCTGCCGTGGAGATAACCACGCGGTCGCCCGGCGCGAGACGGGTCACGGTCTTGGACGGGATGACCTCCTCGGCTCCGTCGGCCCGCGTGATGACCGATCGG
The DNA here is from genome assembly GCA_050249405.1 of Hyphomicrobiaceae bacterium. GTDB lineage: Bacteria > Pseudomonadota > Alphaproteobacteria > Rhizobiales > Hyphomicrobiaceae. The sequence goes on from JBFWQN010000053.1 coordinate 998, forward strand.
GCCATGCCGCCGGCGGCACCGCCCTCGAGCCCGGCAGCCGCCGTGAAGTGACGCTCGCCGCGATGCGAGTAGGACAGCGTGCCAGCGACGTCGTCGAGGATTTCGTACTCCTTGAGCTGGCCGAGCCCGCCCCGGAACCGGCCGGCGCCGCCGGAGTCGGGAACGAGCTGCCAGCGGCGGACGCGGATCGGTGCATCGAGCTCCATTGCCTCGACCGGGAGGTTCATGCAGTTCGTCGCATCCGTCTCGATGGCATCGACGCCGTCGAAGCCATTGCCGCCTCCGGCCCCTCCTGCCAGCAGCTCGCCCGTGACGAACGACTGGCCATTGCGTCGTTGGCCACCCCACGCCATCACCAGCAACTCGCCCGAGTTGGGTGCGGGGATGCGGTCGGGCACCACGCCAGCGAGCGCCATCAGCATGGTGTTGGTGATGCGCTTGATGGTTGCCGTTCGGGCATTGACGGGCGCCGGCTCCTGCGGGTTGACGATCGAGCCGGGCGGAAGCGTCAACTTGATCGGGCGGAAGCAGCCGCCGTTGTTGGGAATGGTCGGGTCGGTCACCGCTCTCACCGCGAAGCAGGCGGCAGCGAGGCTCCCCGACGGCACGCAGTTGATCGGCCCTTTCACCTGCGGGCTCGAGCCGGTCAGGTCGAAATGGATGGTGCCGTCCCCGATGGTCGCCGCGACCTCGATCCTGATGCGCCGGTCCAGGTCGATGCCGTCATTGTCGAGGTAGTCGACCGCCCGGTAGGTTCCTGGCTCGAGCCGCCTCAAGGCCGCGCGCGTCATGGTCTCGGCGCGATCGAGCAGGATCGCGAAAGCCGCCAGGAGCGTATTGTCCCCGAACTTGGCGGTCGCCTCGCCGAGGCGCACGGCTGCGATCTTGCACGCCGCCACCTGGGCATGCAGGTCGCCCATGAAGATGTCCGGAATGCGCACATTCTGGCGCAGCACGGCCGTCAGCGTCGCATCGAAGGTGCCGGCGCGCGCCCAGGCGACGGGGGGAATGCGGATGCCTTCCTGGAAGATCTCGGTCGAGTCGGTCGGAACCGATCCGGCCGTCTTGCCGCCCACATCCTGGTGATGCGTCATGGTCGCCGCCAGCGCGATGGGCCGCCCGTTGGCGAAGACCGGCATGACTACGGCGAAATCGGGAAGGTGCGTGCCGCCGCAGTAGGGGTCGTTGAGAATGTAGACGTCGCCCTCGCGCATCTCCTCGACGGGAAACCGTTGCAGGATCGCGGCCACCGCCGGAATGAGCGTGCCGAGGTGGATGGCGATGGCGCACGCCTGGGCGAGCGTCGTGCCATCGAGCGTGAAGAGGCTCGCCGACGCGTCGAGCCCTTCCTTCACGATCGGCGAGCACGAGCTCTTCAGCAGCGTCGCCTGCATCTCCTCGGCGACCTTGTCGAGGCGGTGACGGATGACCTCGAGGGTCACGGGATCGAAGCGGTCGGCCGTTGTGGCGGCAGAGGCAAAAGAAGTCATCCGGCACTCCTCGTCAGCAGCATGGCCCCGCCCGCCAGGGTTTCAGCCGACCAGCCCGGCGGCAGCATCGTCGTCGAATCCGATTGCTCGATGATGGCCGGGCCCACGATGCGGGCGCCCGCGTCGAGGCACGATCGATCGTGCACCGGCGTATCGAGCCAACTGCCCTCGCCCGGAAACAGCACGGCGCGGCGGCCCTTGAGCGATGGCCCGGGACGATCCCGCGGCACCGCGCCGAGCGGCGCTGCGGCCCGCTCGGCGCGGTGCACGATCCGCAGGTTGACGATCTTTGCCGGAGCGCCGGTCTTGTGGCCGTTGAGCCGCTCGTGCGCAGCCTCGAAGTCGCGGTAGAGGCGCTGCATGGCGTCGGCCGCGCCGATGTCGATCGGCACCTCGATGTAATGGCTCTGCCCCATGTAGCCGACGTCGGCGAGCGTCATCCGTCGGCGCGTCAGCCCCTCGATGCGCTCGGCCTGCATCAAGGCCTCGGCACGCCGGTCGAGATCGGCGAAGGCCGTCGCGAGATCGACAGGGCTCGCCTCCGCGATGGGCGTCAGGAACGCGGCCGAGACCTCGTGCTCGATCGGCGCCGTCAACAGCCCGGCCGCTGCCAGCACGCCGGGATAGCTCGGGACCAGAATGCGCTCGATGCCGAGCTCGACGGCGAGCGGAACGGCGTGCAGGCCACCCGCGCCACCGAGCGGCACCAGCGTGAACTCGCGGGGGTCGTAGCCTCGATTGATCGATACCAGACGGATACCGTCCGCCATGTGCGCGTTGGCGATCCGATGAATGCCCTGGGCCGCCTCCTCGAGGCGCATTGCGAGTGGTCTCGCGACCCTCTCCTCGATCACCCGGCGGGACAGCGACGCATCGAGTCGCATGGCGCCGCCGATGAAGAAGTCGGGATCGAGAAGACCGAGCATGATCGAGGCATCGGTGACGGTCGCCTCGGCGCCGCCGCGCCCGTAGCAGGCCGGCCCCGGATCGGCCCCGGCAGACTGCGGACCGACCCGCAAGCCGCCGCCCGTGTCGATCCAGGCGATCGAGCCACCACCGGCGCCGAGCGTCGTCACGTCGAGCATGGGGACGCGCACCTGATAGCCGGCAATGTCGGTTTCAGGCCGCACCAGGACACGCCCACGATCGATCAGGGCGATGTCGCTCGACGTACCGCCGACGTCGATCGTGATCAGGCTCTCGAAGCCGGCCTCCCGAGCGGCGGCGAGACCGCCGATAGCCCCCGCGGCCGGCCCCGACAGGAACAGGCGCACCGGGCGCTGCCGCGCCACCTCGCAGCCTGCGAGCCCGCCGCGCGACTGCATCACCTGCAGCGGCGCCGGCACGCCTGCGCTCGAGAGCTCGCGCTCCATGTTGGCCAGATAGCGGCCGACGATTGGTTTCACATAGGCATCGAACGTGGTCACCACGGTGCGCTCGTACTCGCGGAACACGGGATCGACCTCGGACGAGAGCGAGACCGGGATGCCCGGCATCGCGGTCTCGACGGCGGCTCGCACCCGCCGCTCGTGGTCGGGATTGAGGAACGAGAACAACAGCGCCACCGCCACCGCCTCGACCCGCTCGGCCTTGAGCCTGTCGATCGCGGCCGCGAGCGAAGCCTCGTCGAGCGGCGTCAGCACCTCGCCTTGCGATCCGATGCGCTCCCTGACCTCGACCCTGCGCGCGCCCGGGGCGAGCCAGCCGGGCGTCTCGGGCTTCAGGTTGAGATCGTACATCTGCCTGCGGATCTGGCGGCCGATCTCGAGAATGTCGCGGAAGCCTTCCGTCGTCACCAGTCCGACCCGGGCGCCCTTGCGCTCGAGCACCGCGTTGGTCGCGATCGTGGTGCCGTGCGTGAAGCTCGTGATGCCGCTCGTCTGGATGCCGTGCCGGCTCGCGAGTGACTCGAGCGCCGTCATGACGGCACGGCCAGGATCGGCCCGCACACTGGGAACCTTCAGGATGTGACAGGAGGTCGGGGTGCGCAGCACGACATCCGTGAACGTGCCGCCGATGTCGATGCCGATGCTGATGCCTCGGTCAGGCGTGTGCTGGGACATGGCCTCACATGAGATGTCATTGATCGCTGCACGAATGGCAGCATGATCATCAACTCACGCGGCCAGTGGCGCCAGAGCCGTTTGGTGCTGCATGTGCGGCAATTTACATCGCGGCACCCGGCGTCGGCCCGCCACCGAGGCCTCACCCGTGCCGATGGATCGCATGCTCGCGCCGTGCACCGGAGGCGCGTGCCGCGCCTCCGGTGTTGTCCTCGATAGGCTTGGCCGATCAGGTCGAGTAGCGCGTGAAGGCCGTCGTCGTAGCCCGGGCCTTCCAGTCGGTGACGACGCAGACCAGCGCCGGCTTCCCGGCCTTCACGGCCTTCATCGCGCGCTCGAGGGCCGGCTTGATGTCCTCCGGCCTCTCGACGTACTCGCCGTGACCACCGAAGCACTCGGCGAACTTGTCGTAGCGCGGGTAGCCGAGCTCGCGGCCGGGCTTCGACTTGGCCGGATCGTTCTTGTCCGGATCGCCCGTCCAGCCGCCGTTCTGGCTGATGACGACGAGAACCGGCAGCTTGTGGCGCACGCAGGTGTCGAACTCCATCGAGTTCATGCCCCACGAGCCGTCGCCGTGCAGCACCACCACCTGCTTGTCCGGGCAGGCAGCCTTGGCGCCCATGCCGAACGGCATGCCGACGCCCATCGTGCCGTAGGCGCCCGAGTTGATCCGGTGCCGGGCCGTGTATTGCGGAATGGCCTGACGCGCGTAGTTGAGCGTCTCCTGTCCGTCGACGCAGAGCACCGCGTCGCGCTCGAGGATGTCGCGCACCTCCTTGCACAACCGAAGCGGATGGATCGGCGAGTCGTTGTTCGAGAGCGCCTGCTCGGCCTCGGCCGTCTTCTGCACGTTGCGGGTGCGCAGGCGCTCGCGCCACGTCTCGAAGGCCGCCGGTGTGATCTTGCCCTTGATGGCCTCGGTGAGCTGCCCGAAGGCAATCTTTGCGTCGGCGACGACGCCGATGTCGAGCTTCCTCGGCGCGGTCGCGATCTCTACGGGATCGATGTCGATGCGCACGACCTTGGCGCCGGCGTTCCAACGCGGCGGGGCCGCGTTGCCGATCACGTAGTTCATGCGCGTGCCGACGACGAGGATGAAATCGGCATCCTTGAAGGCGGCCGCACGGGAGGTGAGGTAGGAGTACTTATGGTCCTCGGGAATGACGCCGCGGCCCTGCGGCGTCGTGTAGAACGGAATGCCGGCTGCCTCGACGAAGGCCAGCATCTCGGCGTCGGCCTCGGACCACTGCACGCCCGAGCCGGTGACCAGCACCGGCTGCTTGGCCTTCGACAGTGCGTCGACGATGGCCTTGACGTCGTTCGAGTTGATCGCGGGCCGCGCGCGCTTGGCGTAGTTGAACGGCTCGGGATACTCGATCTTCGACTCGTCCACCTCCTGATAGAGAATGTCGCCGGGAAGATCGAGGTAGACGGGTCCGACGCGGCCCGTCATCGCCTGCGAGATGGCGAGATTGACGAGCTCGGGGATGCGGCGCGCGTTGTGCACGCGGTCGGCCCACTTGGTGATCGGCTTGAAGAGGGAAAGCTGGTCGGTGTCCTGGAAGGCGCCGCGGTGCCAGGTGGAGACCGGGGCGGCGCCGCCGAGGGCGAGGATGGGCGTGCAGTCGGCCCAGGCGTGGGCGACGCCGGTGACGAGGTTGGTCGTGGCCGGGCCAGAGGCCGCCATGCACACGCCGATCTTGTTCTTGAGACGCGCGTAGGCGAAGCCAGCGAAGGCGGCGGCCTGCTCGTGGCGGACATCGATGCCGCGCAGGCCCAGGTTGAGGCAGGCCTTCTCGACCGCCAGCATCGGGCCGCCCATGATGTAGAAGAAGTCCGCTACGCCCTCGTGCTTGAGGGCCTTGGCGACGATATCCGAGCCGATGGCCATGTGTGTGGTTCCTCTCTTGGGTGATGCAACCTTGCGGGCCTCGTGGTCGAGGCTCCTTGTGTGTCTGGACGGGATCGGCCGTCGCGCGGCCCTATCCTAGGCGCGGATCGGAGTCTCTGGCCAGCGGTCCGTTGGTTCCCACGCCGGCTTCGATCCACAGCGCGAATGCGGCCCCTATGCCGACAGTGACAAGGCTGCGAAAGGGAAATTTGGTCAGCGCGAAGACCGGTCCCTGCACGAGCACTGCCAGCCACGGGATCGACTGGCCACGGAAATCGCTGTTCGCCATACCGACGAAGGCCGCCGAGAGCACGAAGAACAGCATGATGGTCAGCGGGAAGGTGAAGAGAAAGGCTCGACCAACGCGCCTTTGACCGCTCCAGCCTCGGCCGTGTCGGGTGCGCATGATGGCCACGCCAGCTGCCCCGACAACAAGATGCACGATCAGCGACGCCGCGTAGACCATGCCAAGCAAGCGAACGTAGTGTACGAGGCGGCTCGACCCGAGCACGCCGGGGTCCGGGAGCCCAGGCATGACGAGAATGGCCCACGCCAACGGCGCCAGCGCGCACGATCCGAACCAGCGCGGCGCAGGGCTCGCCATCATGCAGCGGCCTTCGGTATCAGCATCTCTGCGATGGGAATGTCGAGCCCGGGCGGATCGAGGCTGAGCGTGCCCTCGGTCAACTCCTCGGCGGCGACAAGCTGGTCGCCCACTCTGCGGAAGCGGAAGACGACACGCTCGCTCGGATCGATGATCACGTAGTGCTGGATCGAGGGGAGAAGCGCATACCCTGCCAGCTTCGTCGTGAGATCGCGTCGAACGCTGGCCGGTGTCGGCGATAAGACCTCGAAGACGGCGACAGGGTTCGGAACCTCGAGGCTCGACCCGGCGACCCTCGGCAAGGCCGCGACCAGTGCGTCGGGCTCGTAGGCCCGTTGCCCCGGGAGCCTCACTGTCATGCCGTCTGGCATCGCGTAGTAGGCCAAGCCCGATCTCCCGACAGCGGCGACGAGAGCGTTGAAGACGAGCGCTTTGGTCACCGCATGGTCTGCATTCTGTGGTGCCTTGCGCAGAACCATGCCCCCCTCGAGCTCGTAACGCCCGCTCTCCTGCTGCTCGCTCCAGCGCAGGAACTCGTCCACGGTCATCGGGGCGGGGGAGTGAATGTTCATCGGGCAAGTTTAGCGCGCGAGCCGACGACTGGGTAGCGGCGGTTCCGCATCGTGCCCAGGGTTCAGATGATGGCAGCGAGCCGCGTATCCATCGAGAGCACCAGGCACCAGTGCGGCTCGAAGTCGGCGCCGAGCGGCCAGATCCAGGGCTTGAAGTCCTCGAGCATCACGGCCTCGTAGCGCTTGAACCAGTCGGCACGGCAGAGGACGAATTTGGTCGCCGCGACGATGGTCTCGCGGTCGATGATGCACAGCACCGTCATCTCGGGATGACGCTCCAGATACTCCTGCACCGTCACCATCAAGGTCGGGTAGCCCGGGTGCAGCATGTCGTCGAGCACGATCAGGCCGCCGGGCGCAATCGACGCGGTGGCGAGCTCCAGGTCCTTGGCGAGGGCCTTGCGTGAATGCTCGCCGTCGACGTGGAACATGCGGATCGGGCCGCCGCCGACCTGCGACCTCACGGCCTCCGGCGTGACGGCGCCGCTGTCGACCTTCCACGTGATGCGCCGGTCGGGGCCGATGCCGTGCTTCAGGCAGTTGGCCTCGAAGCGGTCCTTCACCTCGGGGTTCGGCCACTCGAAGATGTCCATGCCGAGCGCCTTCTCACCCGGGGCGAGGCTATGCGCCATCGCGATGAGGAAGCGCCCCTCGAAGGCACCGATCTCGGCGAAATGCCCGGTGACGCCCAGGCTCGCCTGGATGCGCAGAAGGCGCCCGCAGACGCCGGCCGCGAACCGCGACGACATGCCGACCACGGTATCGTAGCCCACGGCGAGGTACTGGTCGGCAGCGGCCGTGCCGATGTCGGGAGGTGAGGTGGGCAGCATAGGAGGCTCCGTGGCGTCCGGCTCGTGGGCGGGGTGGAGGAGACTTGCCACGGCAGGCAGCCTGGCGCCAGCCGTGGCAAGTCTCCGTAAGACCGCGGGGCCGTGGCAGGAAGAAGGTCGAGGCACCCGGCGCCGCAGACGGCAATGGTAGCGGTTCAGGCTATGTTCAGCTCTCGGGGAGCAGGAGAGAGCCTCGTCCATTGTGCTGGCGCCGAAGCGACACAGTGTGGCATTCGGGAACCTGAACGGGGGTGTCGGCAACAGTGTCCCGGCCGGCGCGAGGGAGCTCAGCGAATGCAGGCCTATAAGCTGGACCCGCGCGCCGCGGGGTCGTTCCTGCGCTTTGCCGGCGGATTCTGGAGGGGGGATTCGGCGTCACGAGCCTGGGCGCTGACCATCGGCCTCGGATTGTTCCTGTCGCTGTCGACCGCGGTGACGGTGGGGCTCAATCGCTGGCAGCGCTGGTTCTTCGATGCACTCGAGCGGAAGGACGCGGAGACGGCCGCCTGGGCCGTGCTGGTATTCCTCGCCATCATCGCGGCGATGGCTGCGATCGGCGTCGGCATCGTGCTCACGCGGGAGGCGCTCCAGGTGCGCTGGCGCGCGTGGATCGTCGAGCGTCTGGTCGGTCTGTGGATCGGCGACAACCGCTTCTACAGGCTCTCGGCGACACACACGGAGCCCGACAATCCCGAGTACCGCATCTCCGACGATACCCGCTGGGCGACCGAGCCGCTGGTCGATATCGTCATCGGGGCCTTCTCGGCGATCATAGGCGCCGCGGCTTTCATCACCATCCTGTGGACGGTCGGCGGCAGCTACACGGTGCGGCTCGGCGGCACGGCCATCACGATTCCCGCCTACATGGTGCTGCTCGCGCTCGTCTACGGCACGTGTGCCTCGGGCCTGATGCTGTGGATCGGCCGCGCGCTCGTCGGATGCGTCGCCTCGAAGAACGCGGCCGAGGGCGAGTTTCGCTTCGCGCTGATGCGAGTGAGGGAGAACGCCGAGAGCGTGGCGTTGACCGGCGGCGCGGCGAGCGAGCGGAGGGCTCTCGAAGGGCACTTCACGACCGTCGTCGAGCGCTGGCTCGCGATCGTGCGCCAGCATGGACGCATCACCTGGGTGACGAATGCCTCGGGCCCGATGATCCCGATCGTGCCGCTGCTGTTCGCGGCGCCCAAGTATTTCGCGGGCGAGCTGACACTCGGCGAGGTGGTGCAGCTCGCCGCCGCGTTCGTGCAGGTGCAACTTGCCATCTCGTGGATCGTCGACAACTACAGCCGCCTGTCCGAATGGTTCGCCTCGGCGCGCCGCGTGCTGGACATGGTCGAGGCGTGCGACGGCCTCGATCGGCGACTGGCGGAGCTCGGCAGCCACCGGATCGTGCGCGCCGCCGCCGCCGACGGCGCTATCCGCATCGAAGGGCTCGAGGTGCGCGATGCGGCGGGTCACCCGCTCGTCGGTGTGAAGGGGCTGGTCGTGCCGCGCGGCGCCCGCGTCCACGTCTATGGCAGCACCAGCGCGGGCAAGTCGAGCTTCGTGCGAGCGCTTTCGGGGCTCTGGCCTTGGGGGCAGGGGCGTATCTCGATTCCCGAGGGCGAGCGCCTCATGGTCGTGCCGCAGCGGCCGTATCTGCCGCTCGGAACGCTCCGCAATGCGCTGCTCTATCCCCATGCCGGATCGGCCGTTGGCGAGGCCGAGATCGAGCAGGCGCTGGAGGACACGGGTCTGGGACATCTCGTCGAGCGGCTGGACCGGACGGAGCGGTGGGACCAGGTGCTCGGCAACGGCGAGCGCCAGCGCCTGTGCGTAGCGCGCGTCCTCGTCCACCGGCCCGACATCGTGGTTCTCGACGACGCGCTCGCGGCGCTCGACGAGGCGGCCCAGGCCGAGCTCGAGGCCGTGATCACTGCCCGGCTCGGCGAGGCGACGCTCGTCAGCCTGAGCCAGCGCCCGCGCGCACCGGCGGCCGGACTCATGCGGCTCGAGATCGATCGCAGAGGCGGAACGGCGTCGCTACGGACGATCGGGGAGCCCGTGCCGGCTTGAGACCGAACGGCGCGAGAATGCACATCATAAAGCGGAGGGAGAAAAAAATGGCGAAGCTCAATTACTACGAGATCGGCTGGTATCTGGACGAGGCGCTCTGCCCTTGCGACGTGCATCTCGTGCGTTGGCTGGCTGCAGAGAAGGTGCGGGAAGCGGCGATCTTCCATTTCGGGACGGGCGAGCACCACACGGTCGGCATCAAGTGCCACGAGGCGGGCTCGGGCAACGTCGTGCTCGGCATCACGGCCTCGCCACGGGAGCACGAGTTCTACGAGCAACTGATCATCGAGCGGCCTGAGGTCGGTCGCAGCTACAAGGTGCTGTTCGGCGACATTTATCAGCTCGATGCGCGCCTGCTGCCGACGTTCGACGTGGTCTCGCTGTTCCACGTCGGCGAGTTCCGCACGGAGAAGAACGACGCCTACGGTGCGCTGACGGACGACGAGATGGTTCGCCTGCTGCTGGGGCGGCTGACGCCGGGTGGCCGCATGCTGTTCTATTCCGGCTCCTACGCCTTCGACGTGGCGGAGCGGATCGTGGCGAGGCTCGTCGCCGAGGGAGCGCTCGTGACCGACGGCAGCTTCGAGAGCCTGCGAATCTATCGCCGCCCTGGCTGAGGGTGATGCGATGGGCGCCCGGCTACTCGATCTTGTGCTTCTTCAGCTCGCGCACCAGTGCGGTGAGCCGGTCGGAGACCTCGACGCCGGTCTCGACGATGGTCTTCAGGGTAGCCCGGCTCTGGATCAGCTTGTTGAGGCGCTCCTGCTGCTCCCCGAAGCCGTAGAAGAGCTGCTCGGGCGCCTGGATCTCGCCGTCCTCGATCGCACTCATCACGTCGAAGGAATTCTGCGAGGCGAGCACCAGCATCGAGGCGATGTCATTCATGAGTTGGTGATAGGCACGGGCGAGCGGCTGATCGATGCGCGCCCCGCACACGCCGAACTTCAGCGGCGAGGCGGCACCGGCCCCCTCGCCGTCGAACAGGCGCGGGTTGCGGGCCAGCCGCTTGAAGATTTCCTGCAGGCCCATGCAGCACGACTCGAGGTCGCGTAGCGCGACGGCAGCCTTGCGGCGCGAGCGGGCGCGGTCGGCGGTCCGCTCTTGTGCGAACCAGTTGACGGCCGCGATGGAGGCGATGGCGCCGAGCGCGGAGATCGCGGGCAGCACGATCGCCAGCGGGTCGGGGGCGATGCGGCTGTCCGCGTCGGCATCGGCCTCGGCCAGAGTCTCGAGCTTCTGCTGCATGTTGGCCGCCAGGGGTTCGGTCATCGAGCACGCGTGCTCCATCCCGACTCGCCGGGACGGCGCATCGGTCACCATGCACCGCCGTGCGAGGCGGCCATGAGACGGCAAATGCGCCGCAGCGGAGTTTTCCACGGTCTTTCGCGGACATCTTGCCGACCGCGACAGGCGAGCGCGCTCAATCGTCGATCACCGCCACCGCGCGGGTCCAGCCGGCGCTGCCGGCTTTCACCTTCACGGGAAAGCAGATCACGGTGAAGCCGGTCGCCGGCAGCTGGTCGAGGTTGGCCAGCTTCTCGATCTGGCAATAGCCGATCTCGCGGCCGGACTTGTGCCCCTCCCAGATGATCGAGGCATCGCCGGTCGCTGCGAAGCGCTTTGCGGTATGCACGAAAGGGGCGTCCCAGGACCAGGCGTCGGTGCCGACCACGCGAATGCCGCGCGAGGTCAGATAGAGCGTCGCCTCGCGGCCCATGCCACAGCCGGTCGGGACGTAGTCGTCGTGGCCGTAGCGGGCGCCGGCCGCGGTATTGACGACAACGATCTCGAGGGGGGCGAGCGTGTGGCCGATGCGGGCCAGCTCCGCCTCGATGTCGGCGGCCGACACAACGTAGCCGTCGGGGAAGCGGCGGAAGTCGAGCTTGACCCCCGGCTGGTGGAACCACTCCAGCGTGATCTCGTCGATGGTCGCGGCCCGCTTGCCGCCGTCCATGGTGGTCGCATAGTGCCAGGGCGCGTCGACGTGGGTGCCGTTGTGGGTGGAGATCTGGCATTGCTCGGTCGCCCAGCCCTCGCCGCCCGGCAGCCGATCGGGTGTCATGCCCGGAAAATGCCGCAGCATGCGCGGGATCGATTCCTGATGCGTCTCGTAGTGGATCCGCGGCTCGCCGCCCGGCGGGTCGGAGGCGATGCCGGCCTGGAGGGCGACGGAGATGTCGATGAAGCGGCGGGCCATGAGGTCTCCCGATCGATCCTGCTGTCGGGGCGAGTATGGACTCGTTGCCGGGCCGGCTCCAACAACCACGCGACCCTCTCGCGCGTTGCAGGCCTCGCCGAACGCGCGCAATAGTGCGCGCCGGAATTCCCGCCATTGGCCGACTCGCCTCGAACGGAGCAGGAACGCGGCATGGTCACCGACGTCGCAACGAGCCGAGGCCAGGACGAGCGCACGAGCGAGACGCGCACGCTCGTGGCCGTCTCGACGGCACACTGGGTCAGTCATTTCCACATCCTGGTGCTGCCGCCGCTGTTCCCGTTCCTCAAGGAGCGGCTGGGCGTGGGGTTCGTCGAGCTGGGGCTGGCGCTCACCGTGTTCGCCGTCGTCTCGGGCCTGACCCAGGCGCCGATGGGCGCGCTGGTCGACCGGCTCGGCGCGCGCCGCATCCTGATAGCGGGCCTCTGTCTCGGCGGCGCGGCTTTCATGCTGATGGGGCTGACGCTCAGCTACTCGTGGCTGATCGTGTGCGCCGGCCTCGCCGGTCTCGCCAACTGCGTCTATCACCCTGCAGACTATGCCCTGCTCTCGGCCGGCATCGACGAGAAGCGGATCGGGCGCGCCTTCTCGATCCACACCTTCTCGGGCTTTCTCGGCGGCGCCGTGGCGCCTGCGACGCTGTTGCTACTGGTCTCGACGATCGGCCTCGAGGGGGCGCTGATCGTGGCGGGTCTGCTCGGTCCCGTGGCGGCCGCCCTGGTGGCGGCGGTGCCGATGCCGGCTGGTGCAGGCGGCGGCGCCGGCAGCAAGAAGGGCTCTGGCTCGGCCTCGCTCTCGAGCGTCATGTCGCCCGCGATCCTGGCGCTGATGGTGTTCTTCGTGCTGCTCAGCCTCTCGAACGCCGGTCTCAACAGCTTCTCGGTCGTGGCGTTGATGCAGGCGTACGACGTCACATTCACGACGGCCAACGTGGCGCTGACGGCCTTCCTCGGGCTCGGCGCGCTGGGCGTGCTCGCCGGCGGCTATCTCGCCGACCGCACACGGCGGCACGCGCAGGTGGCGGCGGCCTGCTTCGCGGTCAATGCGGCCATCGTGGCTGCGATCGCACTAGCTCCGCTGCCGCACTGGCTCATCGCCGTCGCATTCGGCGTGGCGGGCTTCCTCGGTGGCGTCATCGCGCCCTCGCGCGACATGCTGGTGCGCAAGGCGGCACCTCCGGGTGCAGCAGGACGTGCCTTCGGCATCGTCTCGACGGGCTTCAACATCGGCGGCATCGTCGGGCCGATGCTCTACGGCTTCATCATGGACAGCCATCTGCCGCGCTGGGTGTTCGGCGTGTCGGCGATCTTCATGGTGGCGACCGTGCTGCTGACGCTCGCCACCGACCGGAAGGCCAAGGCATGAGCGAATATCCAATCGTCGCGGAGAATGTCGGATGGGAAGCGGCGCAGGCGTTGGTCGACGAGGCGGACCTCGGAGACGGATTGCCCGTCGTGCCGCCCACGGAGCGCCGTATCGCTGCCATGCTGGCTGGCGTGGCCGTTCCTGACGAGGCGCTCGGCTTCCTGCCACCATTGTTCGGCGAGCTCACGCCTCGCTCGGTCGCCTACAACGCCGTGCTCGCGGGCTGCCGCCCGGGCGAGCGCAAGGTCGTCGAGGCGGCTCTCGTCGCGTGCCTGGAGCCGGAGCTCAACCTGCTCGGACTGATGACGACGACGGGCTCGGCCGCCGTCGCCACACTCGTGCACGGCCCCGTCGTGGCCGAGCTCGGCCTCAACGCCTCGATCAACTGCCTCGGTCCCGGCAACCGGGCGAATGCCGCGATCGGACGCGCGGTGAGCCTCTGCCTGCGCAACATCGGTGGTGCGCGAGCCGGCTCGGGCGACATGGCGACCTGCGGCCAGCCGGGGAAATACACCTTCTGCTTCGCCGAGAGTGGCGAGGGGCCATTGCCGCCGCTGCACGTGCGGCGCGGGCTGGCCAGTGGCGACAGCGCGGTCACGGTGCTCGGCGTGTCGGGCACCGCAGAGGTGCTGCCGCTGCGCGAGGACGAGAACGACGCGGGGCCCGAGGCGATCCTCGACGCTCTCGCCGTGATCATGATCGCCTCGCTGGAGACCACGGGGGCGGCGCGTCAGCCGCAGCCGCCGGAGCAGGTCTTCGTGTTGCCGCCCGAGCTTGCCGAGCGCCTGAGCGGCGCCGGCATCGGGCTCGACGCCATGTGCAGGTACATCCTCGCGGCCGGTGACAAGGCCGGCGTTCGCCTCGCCGGCAGTGCGGACGAGATACAACCCATCGTCACCGGCGGGCCCGGCGTGAAAATGGCCTACCTGCCGCTCTGGGGTGGGGGCTCGCGGATGGTCACGCGCCGCATCGGATAGCACGTCGGGCAGTCGAGCCCGGAAAGGCGGCGCTGCATGAAGACGCGATCCGTGCTGCTGCTGCTCGTGGCCGAGCTGGCCGGCATGAGCCTCTGGTTCGTCTCGGCGGCCATCCTGCCCGACATGGTCCGGGAAGCGGCGATCTCGGCGCCGCGACAGGCGGCGCTGTCGAGCGCGGTGCAGGCGGGTTTCGTCGTCGGTGCCCTCGCCTCGGCCATCCTCGGCCTCGCCGACCGGCTCGACCCCCGCCGCGTGTTCGCCGCCTCGGCTCTGCTGGCGGCTGGCGCCAACGCGTTGCTGCTCGTTCTCCCTCCCGGCAGCCTGGGTGCCATCGCGGCCCGGTTTGCAACCGGCGCGCTACTGGCGGGCGTCTACCCCGTCGGAATGAAGATCGCCGTCGGGTGGGGACAGAAGGATCGCGGCTTTCTGGTCGGTGCGCTGGTCGGGGCTTTGACGCTCGGCTCGGCGGCGCCGCACCTGTTGTCGTTCGCCGGCGGCGCGGACTGGCGCCTGACGGTCGCCATCGCCTCGCTCGCGGCGGCGGCCGGCGGGCTGATCGGCCTGACGGTGGGACTCGGGCCCTTTCATGCCGCGTCTGCCCGCTTCGATCCACGCGCCATCGGCACGGCCTGGACCAACCGGCGCGTGCGCCTCGCCTATGCCGGCTATCTCGGCCACATGTGGGAGCTCTACGCCATGTGGGCGTGGATCGCGACGGCCGTGGGGGTCTCCTACGGCGCGACGCTGCCGGTCGCCGAGGCCGCACCACTCGCCAAGCTCACGGCCTTTCTCGCCATCGGCATCGGCGGCATCCTCTGTCTCGTGGCGGGCCTGATCGGCGATCGTATCGGCAAGGCGGAGACGGCGGCCTTCGCGATGGCGGTGAGCGGCACCTCGGCTCTGCTGGTCGCGGCGACGTTCGGCGGGCCCTGGTGGCTGACGTTCCTGCTGGTGCTCGTCTGGGGCGCGAGCGTGGTGCCGGATTCGGCGCAATTCTCCGCGCTCGTCGCCGATGCCGCGCCGGCCCAGATCGCCGGTAGCCTGCTCACCTTCCAGACCGCGCTCGGCTTCGCGCTGACGTTCGTCACGGTGCAGGTGGTGCCGCTCGTCGCGGCGGCGTTTGGCTGGCCGATCGTGCTGGCCGCGCTCGCGATAGGTCCCGCGCTCGGCATCAAC
>JBFWQN010000054.1:0-16082 GCA_050249405.1 Hyphomicrobiaceae bacterium
TCTTCCGATCTCCAGAGTGCCCAGCCGCTGGCGTGCGAGAGGTAGGCGCCGGAGATGCCGTTGAGCGTCAGTTGCTGGCCCGACACCTGCCCGCTGTAGCCCGCCGCGAACGAGAGCTGGTCGCCTACCTCGAAGCCGAGGATGGTGTCGAAGTCGCCGGCCGCGAGATCGCCCGACTCGAAGCGGAAACGATCGTTGCCGCCGACGCCGCCGTACATGAAGTCGGACCCCGTGCCGCCGGTCAGCGTATCGTTCAGTGCCGCGCCCGAGCCGCCGTAGAGAGTGTCATTCCCCGCGCTGCCGAGCATGATGGCATTGCCGCCGGCCGAGCCGACGGCGAGCACGTCGTTGCCCTCGCCGCCGACGAGGCTGTCGGTGCCTGTCACCGACCCGGAGAAGTCCCCGCCGAAAAGCCAGTCGTCGCCGGCGCCTCCCGACATGGTGTCGGAGCCGTCGTTGCCATAGACGAACGTCGCACCCGAGCCGCCAATGATGCTGTCGCTGCCGGCGCCGCCGACGGCGATGTCGCCGGTCACGCCCGCCATGCCCACGCCCGTGTCGATGGTGTCGTTGCCGCCGTTGCCAACGATGTAGTCGAGCCCGCCGAGACCGGAGAGCAGGTTGGCGCCGTTGTCGCCTAGCAGCACATCGCCGAGGGTGCCCAATACCCGGTCGCGGTCGGTGCCGAATGCATTCTCGATGCTGACGAGCGTGTCAAAGGTGCCGAAGCCATCCTGGGCGAACGCGCTGGCGAGATCGACGTAGACCCCCGCGGTGCCACCGCCGATCCAGTCCGAGAGATAGTCGACGGTATCGTTGCCGCCCATCCCGTCCAGCCTGTCGGCGCCGCTGCCACCCTGCAGCATGTCGCCGCCGCCGCCAGCCGCGAGCGAATCGTTCCCGGGTCCACCGAGCAGGACATCGGACCCGGCGGTTCCGACGAGCATCTCGGCGAGGTCGCCGACGCTGAACTTGTTGTCGCCGAGGTCGTGTCCGCCTACCACGATCGAATCGAAGTCGAGAAAGCCTGTGGCCCCACGCAGCCTGTCAAAGTCGTATCCCTGGCCTACGAGAAACGCAGCCTCGGCGTAGTAGAGGTTCATCGAGTGGGTATCCCACCCGTCCGCGAGCGAATCCTCGACCACGTTGAGGTCACCGTCGAGGCGGCTGATCCAGGGAGAGACGGTTGCCGGATCGCCGTCGTTGGCCATGTTGACGATGCGCGGGTCGGCGGCGTTGGCGCCGTCGCCGTAGCCGATGCTGCCGAATGTCGCCGCCGTATAGCGGGCATCGCCTGCGTGCTCGAGCATGAACGCCTGAGCCAATGCGCCACCCAGGCTGTGGCCGCTGACGTAGACGTGCTGGATGCCGTTGGCTGCGTTGTTCACATAGGAGGTGATGGCGGCGCGCAAGTCCGCGAGCTCGGCATAGTGGCTCGCCCGGCCGGAGTTGGTGACATCATCGAAGGCATCCGAGGAATCGTTTGTGCCCCGGAACGCGATGAACAGCGCATCGGCCGACCGTGCGACCAGTGCGGCAGCGTTGTCGTGCGTATAGATGCCGTTCTCGAGCCCGTTGACGGTGCCGAAGACATCGACGGTGAGCCGCAGGGGATTGCCGACCGTGCCGAAATCCGAGGGGTCGAGCAGGTCGAGCACCTGGCCCGCCACGGCGAACGACTGTCCGGCCGCGGGGTCGGTGGTGAAGAACAGCGATGGAGTCTCCGTGCTGTCGATGCCGTCAGATGGGTTTGCGTCCTGCCTGAGGCTGTAGGCGCCGCGTGCCAGCTCTGCCATGAACGAAAGCATGCCCCGCGCGGCGAAGATCGCCGCGGCCGATGTCGGGGGCGGGCTGACCCCTGTCTCCGACGGTTGCGCCGGAGCTCCGAAATCTGGTGTGCTCGTCACGCCCCGTCCCCCTGTCGGCGATGGCACGACAACAGAGGGCATCTTCTTTCATCGGAGCGAGCACAGCGCAAGGGACGTACGCCGGCACATCAGCTATGCCCGCGAAGCGTTGCTCTACGGTGCCAGACCTCGTTTTGCTCAAACGTAGCCGATCTGGCCCTGCACGCTCGCCCAGGTGGCGAAGGGCATCCACAAGCCCCAGCCGGCGGCGGTGGTCAGGTAGGCGCCGGAGACACCGTTGAAGGTCGTCTGCTGGCCCGAGACGAGCCCGCTGTAGCTCGCCGCGAACGACAGCGCGTCGCCCGCGCCGAAGCCCTGGATCGTGTCGAAGTCGCCGCCGACGAGGTCGCCTGCCTGGAAGTAGTAGATGTCGTTGCCGAGAGCCCCGTACATGAGGTCGGAGCCAGGGCCGCCGATCAGGCCGTCGTTGCCGGCAGCCCCCGTGCCGCCGTAGAGCGTGTCGTTGCCGGTGCCGCCGTACATGTTGGCGCTGCCGCCGGCCGAGCCCACGGCGAGCACGTCGTTGCCGGTGCCGCCGAGCAGCGTGTCGATGCCCGCGACCGTGCCGGAGAAGTCGCCGCCGAACAGCCAGTCGTTGCCGGCGCCGCCGTTCAGGGTATCGGAGCCGTCGTTGCCGTAGGCGAAGGTGGCGCCAGAGCCGCCGATAATGCTGTCGTTACCGGCGCCGCCGATGGCGATGTCGCCGACCGTTCCCGTGGCGCCGGCCCCGGTGTCGATGATGTCATTGCCGCCGTTGCCGACGATGTAGTCGAGCCCGCCGAGGCCATAGAGACCATTGGCACCGCCGTCGCCGATGAGCACGTCGCCGAGCGAGCCCGCGACGCGGTCGCGATCGGTTCCGAAGGCCCCCTCGATGTTGGAGAGCGTGTCGTAGGTGCCGAAGCCGTCCTGGGCGAAATGGTTGAGAAGGTCGACGTACGCGCCGGCCGTGCCGCCGGCCGCGAAGTCGCCCGAGTGGTCGGCCGTGTCGAAGCCGCCGCTGCCGTTGATGGTGTCCTTGCCGGCGAGGCCGCGGATGGCTTGTCCGTTGGCATTGCCGGTAAGCGCCTCGGCGGCCGACGTGCCGACCAGCCGGTAGTCGTTGGCCACGGTCCAGGTGACGGTCTGCTCGAGGTCGCTGCGGTTGCCGCGCACCCAGGTCGTCGGGTCGTAGGCGCGGGCGGACACGGTGTAGGTGCCCCAGGTGTAGCCGAGGGCGTCGAGGCTCACGGTATCGCCGGCATTGACGTAGGTCGTGCCGTTGACCGTCCAGTCGACCAGGATAATGGCCGGGTCGATGGTATCGACGGCGACGGTGTGCAGGTTGCTGCGGGTCCCGGAGTTGTTGTCGTAGCCATCGAGCGGATCGACCAGGGCGTAGAACTCGCGAATGAAAGCCTCGCGAGCAATCGGATCGAAAGGCCGGTCGAGCGAGCGCATCTTCGAGTTCTGTGTCGGCCGATAGATACCCTGGTCGTAATAGCGGCCGCCCTGATACGCCCCGACCGTGCCGAGGATTGGATCGACGTAGCCGAGCCAGTTGGACCAGCGGGTGCCGGCCGGGTTGGTCGTCACGTTGATCTCGCCCGGCTCGCCACCGTTATAGACGCCGGGGTTGCCCCCGTACTCGTCGGCGAGGTGTGCGAAGGAATGGCCGATCTCGTGCAGGGCCACCTCGAGCGCGGAGGTATTGCCGCCGGCATAGACGCCATAATAGCCGCCGCCGCCGCCATAAAGCGTGTCGTTGACGGTCACGTAGCGCATCTCGGGATCGATGCCGGTGCCCGAGAGTGCGCTGCTCATCGCCGCGTCGGCGAGCGTCTCGTTCACGTAGAGCAGGCGCTCGGTGACACCGTCCCAGTAATAGGAGGCGCCGAGAGCGGTGTCGCGGAAGATGCCGAGCGCCGGATTGTCGGCTCCGGACTGGTTGGAGGCGATATCGACGACGTGGATATTGAAGAAATTGCGGTAGCGCGTGAACGGGTCCGTCAGTGCCGTGCCGCTGAACAGATAATTGACGTAGGCATTGACGTGGGACGTGTAGGTGGATGCGAGCTGGCCTGCCGTGTAGCCGTCGCCGAGAAAGACCATGTCCACGCGATTGGCGCTTGACCCTGTCTGCTGGATTGTCCGCAAGGTCGCCATGATCGTCTCTCCGCGAAGTCTGCCGGTCCCGGTAGCGCAGGCGCGTGACCGTCCGGCGAGGGACTATACGTGATTTGCTGCCCTGCTCGACAGCGCGCGACGGCTTTCCACGTCGGCGCGCAGCTTCCGGCCGAGACGCGCCCGCACCGACCTCAGCGCGCCAGCTCCGCTCCGATACGCTCGAACATGTAGGCCCACTTCTCCTTCTGCACCGTGACCAGCGACGTCATCGACTGGCGCACCTCCAGGAGCCGGGCGCAATCGGGAGAGGCGGCGCTCGTACCCTCGGCGCCGAGCCGCTCGATGCGCTCCAGAAAGGCCGCGGATTTCTCGTCGTAGGCAGCGATGCGCTGGTCCTGCACGATCGGTGCCGCCTCCGCCAGGAATTGATCGTGGCTCCAGCCGCGCTTCGTCTTCAGCTGGCGCAGCTTCGCCTGGAACGCCGGCTTGTTCGCCTGGTTGAGATCGCGCAGCGCCTGCGCCGCCTCGGTGACCGCCGTCTCGAAATCGGCGCGCGTGCAGCCCTGGGCCGGAGCATCGACCGCCCCGAGCCCGACGACCATCGCCAATGTCAGCAGACTGCGCCGCAAGTCCCCGCTCCTCCGGGGCATGACACCCCGGATGCTACATCGCGCGGCGGGCTTTTTACGGCAAGCACCGGGAGCGAAGTTATCCCCGGGGACGTTGGGCGGGAGCACCATTGCGCCACCCCAGCGAATGGAAAGCCCGATGAACAATGCTACGCGATCGTCCGCTCCGTCACGGCCGCGCTCGGCCATGCCGGTGAGCTATGACCGGGCGCGTGACCTCCCCCGCCTCGTTCCGCTCTGGCCGCACGAGATCGAGGCGTCGAGCCTCGAAAGCCGCCTGCGCCTCGTGCAGCGGCTCCGGCGCGCCCTGCGCGAGGAGCGCCGCCGCGGGCTGGCCGGCTCATGGACCTATGACCTTGCCCGCCATGCTCGTCTCTATCGTGCGCTCGAGGTGGAGCTGGCGTCGATGCCGCCGCCTCTTTCGAGCGGGCTGGCCGGCTGGGCCGGCGGCCATGGTGCCACGCGTGGCATGCTCAATCCCGGCGCGTGCCGAGGCCCATCTTCTTCGCCAGCTGCGACCGGGCTGCCGCATAGTTCGGCGCCACCATCGGATAGTCGTGGGGCAGCTGCCACTTCGTGCGATATTCCTCCGGCGACATCTTGTAGTGCGTGCGCAGGTGCCGCTTGAGCGACTTGAATTTCTTGCCGTCCTCGAGACAGATGATGTAGTCGGGGGTGACCGACTTCTTCACCGGAACAGCCGGCTTCATCTCGTCGCGCTCGACGGGCTCGGCATTGCCTGTGGCGCGCATCAGAGCCTGATGCACCTCGGCAATCAAAGCCGGCATATCGCTGCTGCCAACCGTATTCTTGCTCACGTACGCGGAGACGATCTGCGCGGTCAGTCCGATCAGATCGCCTCGGGACTCGTCTTGCATCCTCGCCCTCCTCGTCCAGGCTATGGAGGCCCGGACAGAACTCGTCTCTCAACCCACTTCACAAGTACCCGCGCGATGGCGCGAGACATTCCTTAGCCTTTGGCAGTATAGGCCCCGAGTGTCTTAAGTTCAAATCATGATACCGATGCGTCGGTGGCATGTCACGGCCAAATCAAAGCTTGATTGCCGGGCCGAAATCCGGGGTTTCTCGCCTTCTCATCATGGCGACGCCGCGCGAGATGGCCGCGCGAGGCCCCGTCGTGTAAAAGGCTGGCAAACCCATGAACGCCAGCCGCCTCGGACCGCGGCGAGCCTGTCGCAGGAGCCCGTTGCGCCATGTCGAGCACCCCTCACGCCCCACCCGCCTCGCTGCCCCCTGTCCCGCGGGCCGAGCGCCGCCCCGTCACCGCCACGCATCACGGCATCACCCTGACGGACGACTACGCCTGGATCAGGGACGACAACTGGCAGGAGGTGATGCGGGATCCGGGTGTGCTCGCCCCCGCCATCCGGGCGCATCTCGAGGCCGAGAACGCCTACACGGACGCGATGCTCGCCGATACGAAGGCGCTGCAGGAGCAGCTGTTCGCGGAGATGAGGGGTCGCATCAAGGAGGACGACAGCTCGGTGCCGACCCCGGATGGTGCGTGGGAATACCAGACGGGCTACGTCACGGGGGGACAGTATCCGCGCCTCACGCGGCGTCGGCGGGGGAGCGACGCCGGCAGCGAGACGGTGCTTCTCGACGGCAACATGGAGGCCGAGGGCAAGCCTTACTGGCAACTCGGCGGCGCCGCGCACAGCCATGACCACAGTCTTCTCGCCTATGCCGTCGACGACAAGGGCTCCGAGCTCTACACCATCCGCATCCGCGACCTCGCCACGGGACAGGATCTCGCCGACGCCATCCCGGATTCTGCCGGAGGTCCCGTCTGGGCACGCGACGGAAAGACGATCTTCTACGTGCGCCGCGACGCCAGCCACCGGCCGCTGTTCGTCTATCGGCACGAGATCGGCACGCCCGCCGAAAGCGACGTTCTCGTCTACGAGGAGAAGAACCCCGGCTTCTACGTCGGCGTCGGCGCGACGCAGTCGGGCCGGTTCCTGCTGATCCAGGCCCACGATCATCAAACGAGCGAGATCTATCTGATCGACGCCGGCAGGCCGGCGGGCCCCATGCTCCTCGTCGCGCCCCGCCGGCACGGCCACGAGTACGGCGTCGAGCACCATGGGGAGCAGCTCTTCATCACCACCAACTCGGGCGGCGCGGAGGATTTCCGCATCGTGACCGCGCCGGTCTCGAGGCCCGGCGAGGAGAACTGGCAAGAGCTGGTGCCCCACGAGCCCGGCCGGCTGATCATCGATGTCGTTTGCTACTCGGGCCATCTCGTCCGTCTCGAGCGCCAAGACGGCCTGCCGCGCATCGTGGTGCGCCGCATCGTGGATGGCGCCGAGCATCACATCGATTTCGACGAGGAGGCCTACAGCCTGGGGCTTGCCCATGGCCACGAGTTCGACACGACCTCGATCCGCTTCACCTACTCGTCGATGACGACGCCGGCCGAGGTGTACGACTACGGCATGGAGACGCGCACGCGCGTGCTTCGCAAGCGCCAGGAGGTGCCCTCCGGGCACAATCCGGCCGACTATGTGACGCGGCGCATCCAGGCGCCCGCGCCGGACGGCGAGCTGGTTCCGGTATCGCTCCTCTACCGCAAGGATACCCCGCTCGACGGCTCGGCGCCGGTGCTCCTTTACGGCTATGGCGCCTATGGCATCCCGATCCCGGCGAGCTTCCAGACGGCGCGGCTGTCGCTCGTCGACCGCGGCTTCATCTACGCCATCGCGCATATCCGAGGCGGCAAGGACAAGGGCTATCGCTGGTACACCGACGGCAAGCTCGAGAAGAAAACCAATACGTTCTCCGATTTCATCGCCGCCGGGGAGCATCTTGCCGCCAAGGGCTACACGAGGCGCGGGCGCATCGTCGCGAACGGCGGCTCGGCCGGCGGCATGCTCATGGGCGCCGTCGCCAACATGGCGCCCGATCTCTTCCTCGGCATCATCGCCGACGTGCCGTTCGTCGACGTTCTGAATACGATGCTCGATGCCACGCTGCCGCTGACGCCGCCCGAGTGGCCCGAGTGGGGCAATCCGATCACCAGCCCCGAGGATTTCCGCCGCATCCTGTCCTACAGCCCCTACGAGAACGTCGAGCGCAAGGCCTATCCCCACATCTTCGCCTACGGCGGCCTCACCGACCCGCGCGTCACCTATTGGGAGCCGGCGAAGTGGATCGCGCGCCTGCGCGAGAGGAACATCAGCGGCAATCTCGTGCTCCTCCAGATCAACATGGAAGCCGGCCACGGCGGCGCTTCCGGCCGCTTCGAGGCGCTGAAGGAGGTGGCTCTCGACTATGCGTTCGCACTGAAGGTCACCGACAAGCTCTGAGCCGCAAGGGCACGCCGGCGGCAGCCGCTTTGCGTCGGTCGTCTACCAACCGTCACCGCTCCGCGCCCCGGGAACAGCAGCTGCTCCCGGGGCGTTGTCATTCTCGCGATAACCCAACCCTGCGAGAATGCACGAGGAGCCTATGTCCCCTACAGCCGAGGCGGCGGACGCCGCCTCCGCCGCGCGATCCGAGCTCCTCGGGGAGCGCCTCATTGCCACTAGGCGCCGATCGCTCGAGATCGCCGAGCCGCTCTCGCCCGAGGACATGACCGTCCAGGCGATGGACGATGCGAGCCCGACGAAGTGGCACCTCGCGCACGTGACGTGGTTCTTCGAGACGTTCCTCCTGGTCCCGTTCCTCGACGGATACGAGCGCTTCGATCCCAGCTACGGCTACTGCTTCAACTCCTATTACGAGAGCGTCGGCGCACGTCATCCTAGGCCACTACGGGGCCTCCTGACGCGCCCCTCATGCGGCGAGGTCATGGCCTACAGGGCGCATGTGGACGAGGGCCTCGGCCAGCTGCTCGATGGGCCACGGGCAGGTGAGCCAGAGATCGTGCGCCTCGTCGAGCTTGGCATCAATCACGAGCAGCAGCACCAGGAGCTGATGCTCACCGACATCCTGGCCCTCTTCGCGGCGAGCCCGATCGCCCCGGCCTATCTCCCGACCGAGGACGACACGCCCTCGATCGCGCCCGCTCCGCCACGATGGCTGGCGATCGACGGAGGAAAATTGCGCGTCGGGCACGACGGCCACGGCTTCGCGTGGGACAACGAAGGGCCCGCGCACGACGTGCTGATCGGGCCTTTTCGCGTCGCCGACCGCCTCGTGACCAACGCCGAGTGGCTCGAGTTCATGGCTGACGGCGGCTATCGCGAACCACTGCTCTGGCTGGCGGACGGGTGGGGCGCCGTCCAGCGCGAGGGCTGGGAGGCACCCGGCTACTGGCGGAGGATCGACGGTGCCTGGCATCAGACCACGCTGCATGGCCGCGCACCGGTCGAGCCTGCGGCGCCGGTGGCGCACGTCAGCTACTTCGAGGCGGACGCTTTCGCACGATGGGCCGGAGCGCGGCTTCCGACCGAGCACGAGTGGGAGGCGGCGGTAGCGCGGCTCGGTGTCCGCTCCGGCGAACGAGGCGCCACGCGTCTTGCACCCTCTCCCTGTGCCGCCCGGCTGGACCATCGCCTGCATCAAGCCTTCGGCGATGTCTGGCAATGGACCCAGAGTGCCTATCTTCCCTACCCCGGCTACCGGCCGCCCAAGGGGGCGATCGGCGAGTACAACGGCAAGTTCATGGTGAGCCAGCACGTGCTCAGGGGGTCGTCGGCCATCACGGCTGCGGGGCACGCGCGCGTCACCTATCGCAATTTCTTCTACCCACATCAGCGCTGGCAGATGGCCGGCGTACGACTGGCGGAGGCCCCATGACCATCGTCGAGCCCGGCTCATTCGCGGCAAAGCGCAGTCGGCCCGATCCCGAGCGTGCGCGGCTCGCGGCCGATGTCGTCGAGGGCCTATCGCGCCCGCAGAAATCGTTGCCGAGCCGCTATTTCTACGATGCCCGCGGCAGTGAGCTGTTCGAGGAGATCACCCGCCTGCCGGAATACTATCCGACCCGGGCCGAGACTGGCATTCTCGCCGCACACGCTGCGGACATCATGCGGGGCTCGGGGGGCACCACGGTGCTCGTCGAGCTCGGCTCGGGCTCGAGCCGCAAGACCCGGCTCCTGCTCGACGTTGCGCCATTGCTCGGCGCGTATGTGCCGGTTGACGTTTCGTTCGCGGCACTGGAGAGCGCCCGGCGCCGCCTGCGTGCTCGCTATCCGATGCTTGAGATCCGCCCTGTTCAGGGCGACTTCTCGGCGCGGCTGACGTTGCCTCCCGAGCTGCAGCATTACAGCAAGGTGGGCTTCTTCCCCGGCTCGACCATCGGCAACCTGGAGCCGGAGGATGCCCGCGCCCTTCTCGACAGGCTGCGCGTCACGCTGCTGCCGGAAAGCCGCCTGATCGTCGGCGTCGATCTGGTGAAGGACATCGATACGCTGCTCGCCGCCTATGACGATGCAGCAGGTGTCACAGCGGCTTTCAATCTCAACATTCTCGCCCGCATCAATCGTGATCTCGCCCCATCGTTCGACCTCATGACGTTCACGCACGCCGTGCACTGGAATGCCGCCCGCTCGCGCATCGAGATGCATCTCGCGAGCACCGAGGATCAAGTGGTGCACGTCGCCGGGCACAGCTTCCATTTTGCACGTGGCGAGACCATTCACACCGAAAGCTCGCACAAATATACCGTGACGGGTTTTCGCGAGCTTGCAGAGAAAGCCGGCTGGCGCAGCAATGCCGTCTGGACCGATACGGATCGGCTATTCAGCGTGCACGAGCTCATCTCAGGGTGAGCGCCGCAAGGGGGGCGAATTGGCTGCGAAGTTCCAATGGAGCGACACGCAATGTCCCTCACGGCGATTGCCCTCAACTGCACCCTGAAGCGCGGCGACGCGGCGTCATCGACCGACAAGCTCATCGGCGAGCTGTTGGCCGAGCTCGGCCGGCACGGCGTCACCGGCGAGACCGTTCGTGTCGTCGACCACGATATCAAGCCGGGCGTCACGTCTGACGAAGGCGAAGGCGACGAGTGGCCGGACTTGCGCCGGCGCATCGTGGCCGCCGACATCCTGGTGCTTGGAACGCCGGTATGGCTCGGCCAGCCGTCGAGCGTCGCCAAGCGGGTTCTCGAGCGGCTGGATGCCTTCTTCGGCGAGACAGACGATCGCCAGCGAAGCCCCGCCTACGGCAAGGTTGCGGTCGTGGCCGTGGTCGGCAACGAGGACGGCGCGCACCATTGCCATGCCGAGTTGTTCCAGGCCCTCTGCGACGTGGGCTTCACGCTGCCGGCCAGCGCCGGCACCTATTGGGTCGGCGAGGCGATGGGCTCGACCGACTACAAGGACCTCGACCAGCCGTACGAGAAGACGCAGTCCGCGACACGGATGCTGGCCGCCAACGCAGCCCATCTCGCCGGGCTTTTGAAGAACGCCGCTTATCCAGGCGTCTGATCATACCGCCCTTCAGTAACGACCGACTCCTCCGTGGCGATCCCCGTCGCCGCCATGTCACGCGCCCGTGATCAGGCGCATTGCCGCCCGTGCGTAAGCATGCTAGCCAAACAGGAACAACAATCGAAAGTCGACCGGGGAGGCTAGGTGTGAAACGCGGCTGGATCGTCGCGAGTCTTTGCTTTCTCGCTCTCTTTGTCTTCACGATCTGGCAGTCGCTCTCTCTTCCACTGTTGGATGAGCTCGGACCCGGGCCAGGTTTCTTTCCGTTGTGGCTCGCGCTTCTCGGCGCCGTACTGGCACTGGTGCTGACGGTCGAGACCGTTCGCTCCTCGACGCTGGACACGGGCGAAAGCCTGATCCCGGACAGGCCTGCCATGTTCCGGGTGCTCTCGATCGTGGTGTCGCTTGCTGCCGCCGCGGCTGCGCTGGAAATGCTCGGCTGGCGGATCACCGCTACGCTGCTTTCGGCCGTGCTGCTGGTGGCGCTGGGCGCACGGTCGCCACTCATCGTGGTTCCGTTCGCGATCGTGGCTGGTTTCGGCGTTTTCCACGTTTTCTACTATTGGCTCAAGGTGCCGCTGCCGATCGGCACGTTCGGCATCTGAGGGGCCACCGATGGAAACGCTCGATCACCTTCTCGCTGGCCTCGCCGCGGCCATGAGCCTGCAGAACCTCGCGTTCGCGCTCGCGGGCTGCGTCCTGGGCACGCTCGTCGGCGTGCTCCCCGGCGTCGGTCCGGCAGCGGGCACCGCCATTCTCATCCCGATCACCTTCAAGCTCGATCCTGCCGGCGCCATCATCATGCTGTCGGCGATCTACTACGGCGCCATGTACGGCGGCACGATCACGTCGGTGCTGCTGAACGTGCCGGGAGAGGCTGCGTCGGTCATCACCTGCATCGACGGCTACCAGATGGCGCGACAAGGCCGTGGCGGCGCCGCGCTCGGTATTGCTGCGATCGGCTCTTTCATCGGCGGCACGGTGGCCGTCATCGCGCTCGTGGTCGTCGCGGCCCCGCTCGCCTCGCTGGCGCTGAAGTTCGGTCCGCCCGAGTTTTTCGCGCTGATGCTGTTCGGTCTCTGCCTCGTGACCGGACTCGCGGGGCGCTCGCTGGTCGCCGGCATCATGATGACAGCGGCCGGGCTGATGATCTCGCTCATCGGCATCGATCCGGTGCGCGGCGCGCCTCGATTCACGTTCGGCATGCCCGACCTCTACGACGGGCTCGGCTTCATCCCCGTCGTGATGGGCTTGTTCGGTGTCGGCGAGATCCTGGCGACGGCCGAGAAGCCTTACCGCGAGATCATCAAGACCAACCTCAAGGACGTCATGCCCAGCCGCGAGGAATGGGCCTCCTCGATGGGCGCCATTGCCCGTGGCACTGGCATCGGCTTCTTCCTGGGCCTGATTCCCGGCGTCGGCGCGATCATCCCGACGTTCATGTCCTACATCACGGAGAAGCGGCTCTCGAAGACGCCCGAGCGCTTCGGCAACGGCGCGATCGAAGGCGTCGCCGGACCGGAGACGGCCAATAACGCCTACGCCAATGCCGCCATGCTGCCGCTGCTGACGCTGGGCATCCCGTCCTCGCCGACCATCGCCGTGCTGATGGGTGCCTTCATCATCAATGGACTGACGCCCGGCCCGTTCCTCTTCGCCGAGAAGCCGGTTCTGGTCTGGACCATCATCGCCTCGTTCTTCATCGGCAACGTGATCCTGCTGATCCTGAACCTGCCGCTGGTGGGGTTGTGGGCCAAGATCCTCGAGGTGCCGTACCAGTATGTCTGCGTGGGCACGCTGCTGTTCTGCCTGCTCGGCTCCTACTCCATCAACTCGAGCCTGTTCGACGTGTGGGTCATGCTGCTGTTCGGCGTGATCGGCTTCGTCCTGCGAAAGCTCGATTTCCCGCTAGCGCCGGCCATACTCGGGATGATCCTCGGACCACAGCTGGAAAAATCCTTGCGAACCTCGCTCGAGATGTCGGCCGGCAGCTTCGCGATCTTCCTCGAGCGGCCGATCACGCTGGGGCTGCTCGTCCTATCCGCAGCCGTGCTGGTCGTGTCCGCATTGAATCTCGCCCCGGCTCAGATAAGACAAGCCTCGGACGATTGAGCGCCGGCAAGCCGGAGGCGCTGATCGTCCTTAAACAGGGAGAAAAAACATGCTCAAAATCCTCGCAGGCGCGGCCGTCGCGCTGGCGCTCGGTGCCTCGGCGGCCCTCGCCCAGAGCTTTCCCGACAAACCGATCAACCTGATGGTCGCCTTCCCGCCCGGCGGCTCGACCGACATCGGCGCGCGGATCGCTGCCGGCATCGCCGAGAAGATCATCGGCCAGCCGATCGTCGTCGTGAACAAGGGCGGCGCCGGCGGCCAGGTTGGCTGGACCGAGCTGGTTCGCGCCAAGCCGGACGGATACTATATCGGCTTCATCAATCTCCCGGCGACGAATACGGCCTACCTCGACAAGGATCGGCAGGCGATCTTCGACGAGAAGAGCTTCACACCGATCATCAACCAGGTCCTTGACCCCGGCGTGATCTGGGTGAAGGCCGACAGCCCCTTCAAGACGCTCAAGGACATCGTCGAGGCGGCCAAGGCCAAGCCGGGCGTGCTGAAGGCTGCCACCACGGGCATCCTCTCGGACGATCACCTTGCCATTCTCATGGTCGAGGAAGCGGAGCCCGGCGCCAAGTTCCGCATCGTGCACCTCGCGGGAGGCGCGCCGATGCTCAAGGAAACGCTCGGCGGCAACATAGACATCGCCTTCGACAACGTCGGCTCGATCGTGCCGCAGGTGAAGGCGGGACAGGTGCGCGCGATCGCAGTGTTGGATGGCGAGCGCTCGAAGTTCTTCCCCGATGTGCCGACGACGAAAGAGCTCGGCTACCCGAAGATCATCTCCTCCTCGACGCGCGGCATTGCCGGCCCGAAGGGCATGGACCCGAAGGTCGTTGCCAAGCTCGCCGAGGTCTTCACGAAGGCCATGAAGGATCCCGAGCACCAGAAGAAGATGGAGGAGGTCGGGCTCGCCGTGAAAATCATGGTCGGCGACGATTACAAGAAATACTACGACGAGATCCACGAGACGGCGAAAAAGTACACCGAATGGGCGAAGTCACGCCCACAGAAGTGACGACCGGCGGCGGCGGGCTCATCCGGCCCGCCGCTGGCCAATTCAGACCTCGAGCACCTCGAGCACACCCGGCACTGTGGAAAGCGCGCCTTTCTCGCCAGCGCCGATCTCGTAGCGGCCCGGCAGCAGCATCTCGATCTCCCGGGCTCCTGCCACGCCCGGCACGCCTGCCACCTCGAGCGACAGGCGCACCTCGCCCCGACCACCCGGCTTCAGAAGCTTGGCGATCTCATCGACCGGCCGGCGGGAGGTGCACAGCGCCTTGCCGTCGAGCACGATCTTGATGCCCTGGTTGACCATCGAAGCCGCCTTGTCGAGCGCTTCGATGGTGTTGACGCGCATCTTCACCGTCTCGCCGTCCCTCTCTGCCTCGACCGAGAGCACGACGGCTGTGCCCGGCTCGAGGAGGTCGCGGCAACGCGCGAGGGTGTCGGAGAAGATCACCGCCTCGAAGTTGCCGGTTGCGTCCGAGAACATGGCGAAGGCGAACTTGTTGCCCTTCTGCGAGCGCCGCTCACGCGCCGAGACGACGATGGCCGCGAGGCGCCCCGCCGTCGCGGCGAGGCCGGCGCGAGCCTCGAAATCGGCATAGCGCGACACGCCGAGCTTCGGAAGCACGGCGGCGTACTGGTCGAGCGGGTGGCCCGAGAGGTAGAAGCCGACGCCCGCGAACTCGTTGGCGAGCCGCTCCATCGGAGTCCAGCCGGGGACCGTCTTGAGATCGAGCTTCGGGCCGTCGCTCGCCCCGAACATGTCGCTGATGCCGATCTGCTTGTCGGAGGCGAGCCTTTGGCCGTGCGCCATCAGCACGTCGGCATTGCCGTGGACGATCGCGCGGTTTTTCTCGAGTGCATCGAAGGCGCCCGACATGGCCAACATCTCGAGCGCGCGCTTGTTCACCTGCTTGGGATCGAACCGACTTGCGAAATCAGCGAGCGACTTGAACCGGCCGTTGCGCTCGCGCTCGGCGACGATGGTAGCCACGGCGCCGGAGCCGACATTCTTGAGGCCCGCCAGCGCGTATCTGATCCGGCCTCGTGCCTGACCCTTCTGCAGCGCACCGGCAGCCGGGTTGCCTTCCTGGCCCTTCGGCTGCCCACCAGCAGCCGGGACGCCTTCCTGGCCCTTCAGCTGCCCACCAGCAGCCGGGCTGGGCTTCGGCGGGTCCACCGAGAACTCGACGTCCGAGCGGTTGACGCATGGCGGCGCCACCTCGATGCCGGAGCGGCGCGCCTCGGCGGCGAAGTTGGCGAGCTTGTCGGTATTGGCCATGTCGAGCGTCATCGAGGCGGCGAGGAACTCCTCGCGGTAGTTGGCCTTGAGATAGGCCGTGTGATAGCTGACCAGCGCATAGGCCGCCGCGTGGCTCTTGTTGAAGCCGTAGCCCGCGAACTTGTCGACGAGCTCGAAGATATAGGTGGCGTCCTCTTTTTTGACGCCGTTCTTCATGGCGCCCTCGACGAAGCGCGCCTGCTGCTTCGCCATCTCGTTCTTGTCCTTCTTGCCCATGGCGCGGCGAAGAAGGTCGGCCTGCCCCAGGGTGTAGCCACCCATCACCTGGGCGATCTGGATGACCTGCTCCTGGTAGATGATGACGCCGTAGGTCTCCTCGAGGATCGGCTTGATCAGCTGGTGGGGATACTCGATCGGCTCGTCGCCGTGCTTTCGGTTGATGTAGGTCGGAATGTTGTCCATCGGGCCCGGGCGATAGAGCGCCACCATGGCGATGATGTCCTCGAAGCGGTCGGGCTTCAGGCGCTTCAGGCTCTCGCGCATGCCCGTCGATTCGAGCTGGAACACGCCCACCGTGTCGGCTTTCGCGAGCAGCTCGTAGGCGGCCTTCACCATCGGATCGTCGCCGCCGATCTCGAGCTTGGTGAGGTCGATGTCGATGCCGCGGCCCTTCTTG